>JANLVM010000634.1:0-2697 GCA_031364015.1 Gemmatimonadaceae bacterium | reverse complement strand
CATGCCTGTGCTCTGTGTGAACGGAACGCGTGATACGCTGTGCACGCCGTCGCTCATGGCGCAGGCGCTCACGACCGTCAGTGACGCGTGGCGGATGCATTGGGTGGAGGGTGCCGATCACAGCTTTCATGTGCTCAAGTCCTCGGGGCGTACCGACGCACTCGTCATGGAAGAGATTGGCGGCGCGACACGAGAGTGGCTTGTGTCCGTCCTCAGCGCATAGCCTTCGTACGCACTTCGAGCACCTTGTGCTTGAATGCCGCAGGATCGATGCTGCGCTTTACAACCGTGCTTCGCGACGCACCACTCGGCCAAATGACTTCGATGTCCACGCGCCCGCGTATCGGCAGTCCGAAATGCAGTGGCAGGTCGTTCTGCGCGTTGTAGCCCGAACCCGTGTCCACTATGCGCGTGCCAAGCAACCGACGAGTTCCCGCCGCATACACTCGCACCTCCGCGCCTGCACGCGTGGACCGACCATTGGCATCAACGACGCGCACGGCAAGTGAACGGGCCGCAGTTAGTGGTGGCAGGATGTTGCGCCACACGCCGTGCATCCCTCGCTCCGCGCTGCCGGTGAGCGCGAGATCCATCGCGCCATCACCATCAACATCGGCCCACTGCACGCCGTGGTCTGCCGGCAGCGCGGACATGCTGTCTGGCGTCACATGCTCGAAGGAGTGGCCGGTGTTGCGATAGAGATAGTCGCGGTAGCTGACACCACCGGTCACGGTCCCGTTCACGTACAGGTCGATGCGGCCGTCGTTGTCAAAGTCTTCAAAGGCACAGGCATCGAAGCGCGCGTCCATTGCAATATTCCACGCCGCCGAAACATCCTCGAAACGGCCGCCGCCTCGATTGAGCATCAGGCCGTTCTTGCCGTAGTTTGCGGCGAAGAGATCCAGTCGACCGTCGCCGTTCACGTCGGCCGTACATGGGCGCACGGTACCATTGGTGGCCTCATTGGGCGCGCGACCTCCCCAAGCCACGCCCGCCGCTTCGGCGACATCGGTGAAGCGGCCCGCATCGTTGCGAAACAGTCCGTTCTTGTCACCGTCTTGATTCGCCACGTAGAGATCGAGATCGCCATCTTCGTCGTAGTCAAACCAGATGGCGCCCACGCTGCGTCGCGTATCAGCGAGACCAATGGCTGGCGCCACATCGGTGAAGCGGCCCGCGTCGTTGCGGAACATCACATTGGCGCGGTCGCGCAGCGCGACGAACAGGTCGAGGTCACCATCGGCGTCGAAGTCCACCCATGAAAGCTGGCGTACGGCCACGGAATCGCGGGCGACGCCTGCAGCGACCGTGGCATCGACAAATCGACCGCCATCGTTTCGATACAGCTTGAGCACCGATCCAGAGCCGGGTGCGAAGCCCACCATCAGGTCGGCGTCGCCGTCACGGTCAAAGTCGCCCCACGCTGCGGCGCGCGTGGCGCGCGCGTCGGCCACATTGGCCTCGGTGCCAACGTCGGTGAATAGACCACCATCGTTGCGATACAGCCGGTTTGGCGCACCGTTGAATCCCACATATAAATCGGGGTCGCCATCGCCATCGTAGTCGGCGAATGCGTTCGCCAACGTGGCACCGCTGTTAAACAGCGCGGGCTGCCGTCGTTCGAATGTGGGCTGCAGCCCTTTCACCACGACGCCCCCTTTCATCACGAATGCAACGCGCCGCAGCGCCTCGATATCAGTAAGCGGGTTGCCAGCGACGGCCACCATATCGGCGTCATAGTTGGCCGCGAGAGTACCAATGCGATCTTGCAGGCCAAGCGACTCTGCCGCGCGTGAGGTTATGGATTGAATGGCATCCATCGGCGACTGGCCGGCCATTTTCACACGATAGATCACCTCGCGCGCGTTCTGACCGTGTGCACCGGCCGTGGCATCGGTGCCGGCAATGAGCTTGAGGCCCGGGATCTGCAATGCGCGCTTGAACATCTCCAGCTTGCGGGGAATTCCGTCTTCCATGAACGCAAAGCCTGCTTCGTCATAGTTGCCGATTCCCAGATAGCGCGGCTTGTTTTCGAGATAGTTCTGCGACACGAGTCCAATATTCGGCTCGAAGAACGTTCCGCGTTCCGCCATAAGCGTGAGCTCGGCGTTGGTGGCCTGACTGCCGTGCGTGATGGCGAAGCAGCCCGCGTTGACGGCGGCGCGAATAGCGGAGGCGGCGTGGGCATGCACCCAACTGCGCTTTCCTAAACTCTTCGCCTCGCTGCACGCGGCCGCGATCTGCGAGTCGGAGAGCGTCTGGGCGCCGCCTTCGCGAATGCTCTTGCTGGCGAAAATCTTGATCACGTCGGCGCCCTGCGTCACCTGCTGACGTACCCATTCGCGCACCTGATCGGGTGTGCGGCTCGTGTCGCTGAACGATCCCAGTGACGTGACAATCCGCGGACCGTACGCGTCGCCGCGCTCAATGAGCACGCGAAGGGCAGCGTCACTGGCGGCGCCGAGGGCCTGCACAGTGGTGAAGCCGGCAGCCAGCGTGAGGTAGGCATTGTCCGTGGCCGCCCGTAGACGCTGCGTCGGTGTTTCGCCCTGGTTCTGCGCGCGCCCGTCGCTGCCAAAGTGCGAATCGATGTGGACGTGCGTGTCGATGAATCCGGGCAGGAGCGTGTACGCCCTGAGATCATACGTCACGGGCGTTCCGCTGGTGTAGGTCGCCACACGCGCGATGCGCCCGTCG
>JANLVM010000625.1:0-2641 GCA_031364015.1 Gemmatimonadaceae bacterium | reverse complement strand
ATGCGGCAAAGCAAACATCCAACATGGCGGCTGGTCATACGATAAACAAAGACGAATTATTATTTGCGAAAATTGAAGATTCGGAAATTGAAACTCAAATTAATAAACTCGCTGAAAGTAACTCTCCGGTTGGTGTTTTATTAAATGACCACAAAGCCGCCGCTGATTTAAGAAAGTCCCTCCGCCTTATGCTCATCGTTCAGGTCTCTGTTCACGTGCTCCCAGACACCATCGACACGTTCCGCGAAGCGACTCTCGAGAATGCACGCTACAGTCTAGAGGAGCCCGGCGTGGTCCGCTTTGATGTTCTGCAGGAGACTGATGATCCCATGCGCTTTCAGTTGATCGAGATCTATCGCACCGCCGAGGCACCGGCTGCCCACAAGGCGACGGCGCACTACGCGCGATGGCGCGATGCGGTGGAGTCAATGATGGCCGAGCCACGACGCAGCACGAAGTTCCGTTCGACGTTTCCCGCGCCCGCGCAATGGGAGATGCCGTCATGAGGCACGTCGTGCTGTTCCTCACGGCATGCGGCCTCGCGTCGCCGGCCCTCGCCCAAGCGACGCGCGCAGCGACACGAGCAGCGACACGCACGGTGGCGACGTTCGAAGTGACGGAAGCGTCCATCACCGACCTGCGCGCGGCCATGGCCAGCGGACGCGTCTCATCTATGCAATTGGTCGACGCGTATCTGGCCCGCATCGCCGCATATGAACATGCGGGTCCGCAACTCAACTCGCTCATTCGACTCAATCCCAGGGCGCGCGCCGAGGCCGCTCAACGCGACGCGGAACGGCGACAGGGGCGCGTACGCGGATCGCTGCACGGTATTCCGGTCATCATCAAGGACAACTACGACACCGGCGACATGCCCACGAGTGGTGGCTCACTGGCACTCGCCAACAGTCAGCCGTCGCAGGATGCGTTCGTGGTGAAAAAACTGCGCGACGCTGGCGCCATCATTCTCGCCAAGTCCAACCTGCACGAGCTCGCAGCGGGTATCACCAGCATCAGTTCGTTCGGCGGACAGACACGCAACCCGTACGATCCCACCCGCTGTCCTGGTGGTTCGAGTGGTGGAACCGGTGCCGCGATAGCGGCGAGTTTTGCGACGGTGGGGTGGGGTTCAGATACCTGTGGATCCATTCGCATTCCCAGCGCCTTTGGCAGTCTGTTCGGACTGCGTCCCACACAGGGCATGATGAGCCGCAGTGGCATCATTCCCTTGTCGCACACGCAGGATATCGGCGGTCCCATGGCGCGTACCGCGACCGATCTCGCGATCGCGCTCGATGTCAGTGTCGGATACGATGCGGCCGATTCGGTTACCGGCGTGCTGCAGGGCAAGCCCGCGTATCGATTTGAAGCGTCGCTGGACAAGGACGCGATGCGAGGCGCGCGCATTGGCGTTCTCCAGCCGTATTTCCGCGACACCGACTCTGAAATCGCCGACACGGTGCACGCCGCGCTGGCGGCAATGAAGGCGCAGGGCGCCATTCTGGTTGAGGTGTCGCAGGCGGACTTCGATTCGCTGATCGCAAATACCAGTGTCATCCCGTATGAAACCAAGTTCGACTTAATCACCTATTTGCGCGGTGTACCGAATGCGCCGGTGCACTCGATGCGCGAGATTCTTGATCGCGGATTGTTCGACCGCGCGCTTGAGGTGCGATTCCGTGCGGTCGACACGGTGCAGTCGCTCGACACGGATCGCTATCGCACCACCTTGCGCCGCCAGACGCTGATGAGGGCGCGCATGGAGCGCATCATGGATAGTTTGTCGCTCGACGCGCTCGCCTATCCCACCATGCGTCAAAAGCCCACGCTGGTGGGCGAGCCGCAGCTTGGTACCACCTGCGCGTTGAGTGCACAGAGTGGGCTTCCCGCCATCAGCATTCCAGCCGGCTTCACGGCCGAAGGGTTGCCGGTGGGCATCGAGCTGATGGGTCGCGCGTTCACCGATGTGCGACTGGTGTCACTGGCGTATGCGTTTGAGCAATCGGGTCCGCGTCGTCGCGCGCCGTCCACCACACCGGCGCTGGTGCGCGGTGCAGCACCGGTCGCGTTGCCGGTGGTGGTTCGCGCCGTGAGTGCGCGCGCGACGGCGAGTGCGCGACTCAGTTACGATGCGACACTGAGTATGTTGCGTTGGTCGGTGACAGTGACGGGCACGCGCATGGAAGATGTGCAGGCCGTGGTGCTGCGTCGCAACACGAGTTCGTCAAGCGGCTCGACGCCAACCACGCGTGTCGTCGCTCGGCTGTTGGGTCCGGGCATGCGGACCGCGAACGGTACGATGCAGTTGAGCGGGGTCGAACGGAGTGCGCTGCTGGAGGGGCGCATGACGCTCGCGATGCACGAACGATCGGGTGCGACGGCGGTTGAGGTTCGGGTACCGAAACGATGAGTTTGAGGAAGGAGCTGAACTGCATTCTCGGGTAGCAGGAGACAGGAACAGATGCAGGGAAGAGGAAGCAGAGTAGTACGGCGACTCTGCTACCTCTTACCTGGCGCTGTTCCTGTCTCCTGCACCCCGAGAATGCAGTTCAGCTCCTTCCTCCAACCTATCGTTTGATCACGATCGCCGAGTACCCCACCTCAAGCGACCTCTTGATCGGAGCACAGCTCCACAGGCCCG
>JANLVM010000615.1:0-2113 GCA_031364015.1 Gemmatimonadaceae bacterium | reverse complement strand
GAACGGTAGATGCGACCGGGTGTGAGCGACGCGCGAGATCCACCAGACGACCCATCGCTGAAAGTGCTCACATACACGAGGCCGCGCATGAGGTGCGCATCGGCAGGGAAGCCTGGTACGGCGGTGAATTCGGGGAAAGTGAACTCGTAAGTGGCGCCAATACCGCTTGCTGCGCGGTACAAGCCTGAGAATGCAAAGATGTGCTGGTTCGGACCGTTGGCTTCGTTTACGAGGACCGTGGTGAGCTCGCAGTAGTCGGCCGGTAGGGTGCCGTTAATGCGCACGCGAGTCGGCGACATACCATTGATGGCGGTGACCGTGGGTGAGACCAGCCGAGCGCCGAAGGCGACAGTGACATCGGTCCCCTGTGTGACGGGCACGGCATAGACGCTCCGCAGTTCGAAGTTCACCGACACGACCGCCACGTTGGTAAGGGTTGCCGTCGCAAGTATCTCGTCACCTTCACCGCCACTGCGCGGACCAAGCGGAACGGTTCGATAGTTTCGCGTGGTGGCGACGCTTTGGCTGCCGTTCGCGAGTGCAATGCTCTGGTTGGCCGGCATCAGCCGAAAAATCGCCGAGGCATTGAGTACGTCACCCAAGCCGTTCGTCATCGTCCCCGTGCGCTCCAACGGTGGAAACGACCGGGCCGGATCGTTAAAGTCGATCACGGGGAGGACTCCGTTGTTCGGCTGATTCACATAAAGCGCGCAGCTCCGCGCGCGTGCCATACTGAATTCGGGTGGCGAAGGAGCCCGCACGTGTGCGGAACGGCGAAGTGATGAGAGAGCCACCTTGGGAGCTACTTTGTATGGGCAGATGGTGGTGCAGCAAGCCGAACGTTCTGGAAATGCTCGCCCTATGCAGTAATGCGCAAAATGCCCGCGAAACGGGTCAACATCCTCCGCAGCCTTCTGACTAAGTTGCGCCGCATGTCCGTCACCCGCTGGATTCTTACCGCCCTCTCCTTCGCCATGATGTTCGGGGCGTCGGCTTGGGTGGTGACGGCCAACTGGCCCCCTGGCGGCATGCCGATGCTGGCGTGGACTGCACACGCCGCGGCCCTCGCGGTTTTGTGCATTGAGGTCACGACGCGCGCCCTGAAAATCCAGGCGTCGGCCATAGCGGTGGGGTTGCCGTTGCGATTCGGCACGGCGATGCGAGTATGCCTCGGTGGCGACTTTGCCGCCGCCATCACCCCCGCCCGAGCAGGGGCCGAGCCAGCACGATTTCTCATATTGGCCGAGAGTGGCATGCCGACCTCCGGTCGCGTGCTCGTGCTCTTTCTTGAACTGTTCCTGGAAATGGTTTCACTCGCGCTCGTGTGCGCGGTGCTGGCGTGGAGTTTTAATGGCTACGGCGCAAGCGTTCGAGGACTGCTTGCGTTGGTGGGTGGCTATAGCACCGCGGTGCTCGGTGTCGGCGCGATCGGCCTGATGCTGGCGCGACGCAATGCGCATGGTCCGCCGCCACTGTGGGCGGGTCGAGTGGGACTACACGCCGGCCGATGGCGCGGCATTCAGCGCACACTTCGTCAGCTGCACACGTCGGCGCATGCAGTGCGCCACGCCGATCTTCGGTACATGGTCGCGGCGCTCGTTGGCTCAATAGTGCACGTGCTGTGCAAAGTGGCGGCGTTGCCACTCCTGGTGTTTCTAAGTGACCGAACAATGGCACTGACGATGGACACGCTCGCGCCTCTCGTACTCTGGCCGTTAGCGCTGTTCTACGGTGGCGTGGTGGTTCCAGCACCCGGTGGAGGTGGGTTTATCGAAGGTGCGTTCGCGCTGACGCTCAAGTCGGCAATACCGGCCGGTATTTTCGCGGCAACGCTCGTATGGTGGCGATTCTACACGTTTTATCTTTACATCATTGTCGGCGGCTTGGCGGCCGGCGACGCAGCCATGCGCGCGATTCGTCGTCAGGACGTCACACTGTCATCTCCTCATGGTCACGTCTGAGTCATCGAGTGTGTCGGCGAGACGTCCAGCGCCGGCGAGTCCGCAAAGCCGTGGTCTGCCACGATCCTGGTGCCGAGCGAGGTCAGGATCGTCCCGCCGTCCTGCGCGAGATGACCGCTGATCATGTCGAAGATCGTGGTCTTGCCGGCGCC
>JANLVM010000598.1:0-2753 GCA_031364015.1 Gemmatimonadaceae bacterium | reverse complement strand
CTTCGACCAGTTCGTTGACCTTCTCGTTGGCCGTCTGCCCGTAATTGCGAGTGACAATCAGCTCGACGTCATCGGGCAGCACCTCGCGTTGAAACTGTTCAGCCGCCCGGAGCACGCGGTCGGCCACATGCACGGCGTTCGCTCCTTTTTGCTTGGAGATCGCCACGGTCACGGCAGACGCGGCTTCCGCCGACCGTGTTTCGTAGGATGGACGCCCTCGTCCGTCTTCCGTGTGGCTGCCAGCTCCCAACACAGTGCCGGGACTATCGCCATGCGGCTTAAACCCACGGGCCGGTCCCCAACCGTGGCGGGCATAGCCAGTCACCTCGGCGGGGCCGTCATGCACGGTGGCGACGTCCTTCAGAAACACCGGCTGATTGTGAGCGACACCGATCACCAAGTCGCCCAGTTGTTCCGGTCGGTTCAGCGCGATTCCCGCATCGACACGCACGACGGCATCCGCGCGAGTGAACTCGCCGGCTGGCAGCGTGACGTTCGCTCCTCGAATCGCGCGTTGCACTTCCAAGACACTCAGGTTGTGTGCTCGCAGCAGGTCGGGATCGAGCGTGACTCGCACGGCGCGCGGCTCGCCGCCGACAACGGCCGCACGGGAAACTTGCGGCAAAGCGGACAGCCGTTCGACGAGTTCCTCGCCGATACGCCGCAACGGATGGCTGTCCTGGCCGGTGCCGGTCAGCGCCAGTGTGACGATCGGCACGTCGTCGATCTCAACCGGCTTGACTACCCATCCAGCGACGCCGGGCGGCACGCTGTCCTTGTTCTCGTCCAGCTTCTTGAAGAGTTTGACGAGGCTGCGTTCGCGATCCTGTCCGACGAAAAATCGCACCGTGATGATCGCCTGATTCTCGCGCGACTGGCTGTAGACATACTCGACGCCGTCGATTTGATAGAGCACTCGCTCCAACGGCGTCGCGACCAACTGCTCGACTTCGGCCGCCGAGTGGCCGGGGAAGTTGACGTAGATGTCCGCCATCGGCACGACGATCTGCGGGTCTTCTTCCCGCGGTGTCACCAACAACGCCGCCCCGCCGACGATCAGTGAGAACACGATCAGAATGATCGACAGATTCGATTCCAGAAAGATACGGACGAGTCGCGTCAGCGGATCGGACGGAACGTGATCGGAAGGCAAAGCGGAATCGCTCATCGGCTCCCTTTCACGGCAGGCTCCGTCGAGACGATCACTCGCTCGTTCGGCCGCAGTCCCGACAGCACTTCCACGTCGTCGTCGAATGTCCGACCAAGCTGGACCGCGCGACGCTGCACTCGACCGTCATGGACCACATCCACCAACGTGAGTTGACCAACATGCCGCACGGCGCGGTTCGGCACGACGAGAACCTCTTCGTCCTCCAACGGCAGCGACAACCGACCGAACATGCCGCTGTAGACTCCGGGAGGACAAGGGCCGATCACCTTCACGGTGAACGACCGACTGGCCGCGTGAGCTTCCGGCACGATTTCACTGACCGTGGCTTCGCACTCGTAGCCCAGCGATTCCAACCGAGCGGGGAGCTTCTGGCCGACAGACAATCGCAACGCGAGCGACTCACGAACCGTCGCGACCATTTGCATGTGAGTGGGATCGTACAACGTCAGCAGAACTTGGCCGGGTGTGACGGTGTCGCCGACCTCCACACGCTTGTCTACGACCGTTCCGGTCAACGGCGAACGGAGAGTTGCATATTCCAGGATCACTCCGGCTTCTCGGACTGTTTGCTTGGCTCGTTCAACCTCGGACGCCGCAGCCTTCATGGATGCGAGCGCTTGATCGTAGTCAGACCGGGACACCGCCTTGCTCTCGACCAGTTTTCTGACACGCTCGAAATCCGCGTCCGCTTGCTGCTTGCGGGCTTGTGCTGCGGTTTCAGTGGCCTTCGCCTGTTCCCAACGTGCTCGCAGATCGGCATCGTCGAGTTTCACCAGCAATTCATCTTGCCTGACCGACTGCCCGGCCTTCACATGCACTTCGGCCACGCGAGCCAGCAACCTTGACGCCATCGCCGATTCATGGACCGGCTTGATCGTTCCGATCGCCGTCTCAAACCGCGTACGCTTGATGAGCCGCACGTCCGCTTGCGACTGGTCGGCCGGGCGTGATCCGAGCGATTCGGGCACGACATCCGGCACCTTCTCATGAAAGACTCCGGCGATTATGAGCAACAACGCGACGATGCCTCCGGTTGCTGCCAAGCTCCCGCCGATTTTCGCGGCGGGCTTCAGCCACCACGGCTCTCGCCGACGAGCGGATTGATCCGGTTCGTTGTGTGCCATCAGCTTGTTTCCTAAGTACGGAGTTCGTTCGAGGCAATCACTTCACGAACGGTTTTTCATGGTCCTTGTCGAGGTCGTCAACCACCGTTTCTTGAGGATGGCTTGGTTCGATTTGCCGAGCACGCGGAACTCGCGTGCATGCGCCGCTCATTCAAGTCTGCACGCCGAACTGCGGCAGAACCCAGCGGTTGAGTACGACCCAAACCACGAGGAAACCGATGACCGTTAGAGTGTCTTTCATGGGAATGACTCCTTGTGATGCACTGGCCGTGGAAGGGATTGAATCAAACACCAGCTCGCACTGTTTCACGCTCGACCGGCAATCCGGATTTGACCCAAGCCTGGAGGCCCCCCTGCATGTTCGTCACGTCAAATCCGGCGCGTTGTAGAATGCTTGTCGCGATGGCGGATCGCCCGCCTCCCAGACACTGAGCAACCATCGGCTTGCTCTTGTCGAG
>JANLVM010000556.1:0-3398 GCA_031364015.1 Gemmatimonadaceae bacterium | reverse complement strand
GGGATCGACACCCCCCGTCGCGAAACTCACAAATCGCGCCAATGGTTTGACACCGAGCGCTTTCGCCTTCGCACCGCTCATCACCAGCACCGCCGCGGCGCCATCCGAAAACGGACTCGCATTCCCGGCCGTAACGCTACCGGTGGGCATGAACGCCGGGCGGAGTTTCGTGAGTCCTTCCAGCGTCGTGTCGGCGCGCGGACATTCATCGGTATCAAACGCCACTTCAGTGACGGTCTTTTCGGCGCCCTTCCACGCGTACCGCCTGACGGGAATCGGCAAAATCTCCGGCGCAAACACCTTGTTAGCCAATGCGACGGCGGCTTTTTGCTGGCTACTAAACGCGAACTGGTCTTGCTGCTCGCGTGTAATGCCCCATCGCTGGGCCACGCGCTCGGCGGTGAACCCCATGCCGATGTAGCTCTCGGTAAGTTCCGGCGAGAGTCGTGCGTTGTACCCCGACATGGGTACCTGCGACATCATCTCGATGCCGCCTGCCATCACGGCGTCGCCCATGCCCGCGATAATTGCCTGCGCTGCGTATGCGACCGACTGCAGTCCCGACGAGCAAAATCGGTTCACCGTGGCGGCGGAGGTTTCCACGGGCAATCCGCCGCGCAGCCAAGCCAGGCGCGCGTGGTTGAGCCCTTGTGACGCCTCGGGCATTGCGCACCCCCACTGCACATCCTCGATACCCGCCGCGTCGATGCCGGCGCGTGCGATGGACTCTTTCATGAGGGCAGACGAAAGATCCACCGGATGCACGCCGGCCAGCGAGCCGTCGGCCTTTCCCCGGCCTACGGCGCTGCGCACGGCGCTGACGATCACCACCTCGGTCATTGCTGATTCTCCATGGGCGTTCGCGATCCGCGAGTGCGCGCTCAGTTGCGCAGCGGTTTGCCGGTCTTGAGAGTAAAGGCGATGCGTTCCTGCGTTTCCTTCGTGCCCAGCAGTATGAGGAACTGCTCGCGCTCGAGATCGAGAATGTCCTGTTCGGTGACATCGCGCGCTGATCCGTCGCCACCGCACAGTACGTACGCGATCGCGCGACCCACGCGCACGTCGTGCGCCGAGGCCTGTCCCGCCTCCTTCGCGGCCCAGAGCGCGTACTCCAGATTTCCAAGTCCTTCGCGCCCCAATGCGCGCACCGTGCGCTCGAGTGGTGGCAAGTACCCCGGCGCCAGATCGAGCACGCGACGCTTCGCGTCGGCGAGCTGATGATCGCGATTCATACTGATCCGATCGCGCGCCTGCAAAAACCCAAACGCGCGCGCTTCGAACGCCGAGGTGGTGGTGGTCGCGAACGCGATCAACTTGAAGGCGCGCTTGACGGCAGCGAAGTAGTCGACGTCTTCATAGTTGGCGAGTTCGCCGGTGAAACGCATGAGCAATTCCTTGGTGCCACCGCCGCCTGGCAACAGCCCCACGCCCGCTTCGACCAAACCCATATACGTCTCAGCGTGCGCCTGCACGGCGTCGGCGTGCAGCGTAAACTCGGCTCCGCCGCCCAGTGTCATTCCGGCGGGTGCCACGACCACCGGGAACGGCGCTCGCCGAATGGACATAACGGTGTCCTGGAACGCCTTCGTCGACAACGCGATGTCGTCCCACGCGCCAGCGGCAATCGCGAACGACACCAGCGACAAATCGGCGCCCACACTGAACGTGCGCGAATCTTCGTTGCCAATAACGAGTCCGTTGAAACCCAGGCGCTCAACTTTTGCGAGAGCCGATTCGAGTCCCTTCAGCACGCCGTCACCCAACGTGTTCATCTTGCTGCGAAACTCAAAGCAGGCGACGCCATCGCCCAAATCGATCAGGCGAGACAGACCGTTGTCGTCGAGCACCCGACCACTCGCTGCGAGACCCGCGAGCGAGACGCGGCCAGGAATGCCTGGCGTCGGATCGTACGCGCCGTCGAAGGTGAGATACTCATCGTTTTGGTAGAAGCGGCCCTGGGCGGCGTCGAGGAGTGGCGGGATCGTGTCGCCGCGCGCGCTGAACTCCTGACGCAGCCAATCAAGACCGAGTGCATCCATGATCTGAAACGGTCCAGCCTCCCACCCATAACCCCACTCCATTGCCCGGTCGATGGCGACGATGTCGTACGACAGCTGCGACGCGAGTGTGAGCGTATAGTGCGCGGCGTCAAGCAAGTGATCGCGGAGGAATGCGCCTTGCGGGCCGGGAAGCGCCTTGGCGGCTGACAAACGCTGCGCGATTGGAAGCCGAATCGCCTGACCAATATCGCCGCCTTCGAGACGCTGCTGCGGGACGTACTCCTTGGTCTTCCAATCGTAGGTGAGTGTTCCCGTTTTCGTTTTCGTATAAAACCCGCCACTGGTTTTGTCGCCCAGCTTTCCAGCGGCCACCAGTTCCAGTATCCACGCGGGCAAGGCGAAGTCCTCACCAGTCGCACCGCCGATGCCTTTCGTGACATGCGCCAGCACATCGATGCCGGTGAGGTCGCCGGTGCGAAAGGTCGCCGTGCGTGCGCGACCAACAAGCGACCCGGTCAACCCGTCAACTTCATCGATGGTCAACCCGTGCTGCTCCATCCGTCGCATCGTGCCCACCATGCCGTACACGCCCAGCCGATTGGCCACGAATCCCGGGACATCTTTGGCCATGACGATGCCCTTACCAAGCGTTCGCTCGGCGAACTCACGTATCGCACCGATCACGGCCGGATCGGTCTCGGGTGTGGGAATGAGTTCGAGCAAATGCATGTAGCGCGGTGGATTGAAGAAGTGCGTGCCAAGAAAGCGGCGACGAAACTTCTCCGAACGTCCGGCCAGCAATACCGACATTGGAATGCCGGACGTGTTGGACGAAATGATCGCGGTCGGCTTCATCAGCGCTTCGACGCGCGCGAACAGCTGCTGCTTTGGTTCGGGCAACTCAATGATCGCTTCACAAATCCAATCGCAGTCGGCCAGCATACCAAGATCGTCTTCGGTATTGCCGGTGCGAACGCGTTGCGCCGCAGCGGTCTCCATAAACGAGGCCGGTTTTGACTTCACGGCTTTGGTGAGACCATTTCGTGCGGGGCCACTACGATTGGGCGATTTGGGATCCGGGTCGCCGGGAATGTCCAGCAATACGACGCGGCAACCCGCTGACGCAGCAAGAGCGGCAATACCGCTCCCCATCGCACCAGCGCCAACCACGCCGACAGTCGTCACGTGCATTCGGGAATCGCTCCAAAGAAGGGATGCCGAAAACTTTCGCCAGAACCAGTCGTTCGGAAGGGGGGGTCGGCAAAGAAATGTGACGCTGCCGTCATGTTCAGCTGGGGTAGGCGACACATCCTACGTCTGCTGCGACGGATTGAAACCGCGCACATTGTCGAAGTAGCTGCGAATGCGCGCAATCCCTGCTGCCTGATCGTCTTCGTC
>JANLVM010000549.1:0-5361 GCA_031364015.1 Gemmatimonadaceae bacterium | reverse complement strand
CCATGGACGACGCGCTGGTGCAGGTCGTGCTGGATATTGGTGGACGCCCATACTATCGTGGCCCGCTGCCATCGTCGATGTACGATCACTTCCTGCGATCGTTTGCCGACAACGCGCGCGCGACGCTGCATGTCCGGGTGCTGCGCGGGCGCGATCGTCATCACGTCGTCGAGGCCGCAATCAAGGCGCTGGGTATGGCGTTGCGTGACGCCCTCGTCGAGTCTGGGGCGGTGTTCAGCACCAAGGGCTCGGTGCAGCTCGACATCAGTGAGGCATGAAGACATGCTGATGCGACGTGTCATCGTGTGTCTGGATGTGCAAGGTGGACGTGTGGTGAAGGGCGTCCAGTTCGAGGGATTGCGTGATGTCGGCGATCCGGTCACGCTGTCGGAACGCTATGAGCGGGAAGGCGCGGACGAAATCACGTTTCTCGATATCAGTGCCAGCGCCGAGGAGCGCGCCACGCTGTTGGACGTCGCCCGCCGCACGGCGGAACGTTTGTTCATTCCACTCACCATTGGCGGCGGCATTCGTTCGGCCGACGATGTCGCGCGCGCGTTGCGGGCCGGCGCGGACAAGGTGGCCCTCAACTCCGCGGCCGTCGCGCGTCCACTGGTGCTCACCGAGGCAGCCGATCGCTTTGGGGCGCAATGTGTGGTGGCCAGCATCGATGCCAAGCGGAGAAATGACGGCTCGTGGCGCGTGTGGATCAAGGGTGGACGCGAAGAGACGTCGCTGGATGCCATCGCGTGGGCCCAGGAGTGCGCCACGCTCGGCGCAGGCGAGATCCTGCTGACGTCCATCAATCAGGATGGTGCGCGTACCGGATATGACTTGACGCTCACGCGCGCCGTCGCTGATGCGGTGAGCGTGCCCGTCATTGCCAGTGGTGGCGCCGGCCAGGCATCACATCTGGTGGATGCGGTCGTTGACGGGCACGCGGATGCCGTGCTGGTGGCAGGAATCCTGCACGACGGGCTCACCACGGTGCGCGCGCTCAAGAGCGCTATGCGTTTCGCCGGATTGTCGGTGCGCGAGATCGAACGCGTGGTCGGAGTGGCCGCATGACACAGTCGGCAAGTCCGTCCCTGATGATGCAGGCGGCTGCAGACGTCGCGCAGCTCGCGGCGCGTACTGCTATGCAGTGGTACCGCACCCACGTCGCGGTCGAAACGAAAGGCGATGGCTCGCCGGTCACCATCGCCGACCGCGAAGCAGAACGCGTGGCGCGCGAGTGGCTGGCACAGCGTTTCCCCACCGACGGCTTGCATGGTGAGGAGTTTGGCGTCGAACGCCCAGAAGCACCTCGGCGATGGATTCTCGATCCGATCGACGGCACGAAAGCGTTTGTGCGCGGTGTGCCGTTGTGGGGTACGCTGGTTGCCTGTTGTGAAGGCGATACAGTCCTGGCGGGAGCCGCATGCTTTCCGGCCGTCGACGAACTGATCGTGGCGGCGCCCGGCGAGGGCTGCTGGTGGAACGGCGCCCGAACAAAGGTCTCCGACGTCGCCACGCTCGCGGAGGCCACGGCGCTCGTGACTGACGACCGTTTCACCGAGCGCCCGGAGCGCGGCACGCAGTGGCGCGCATTGGCGTCGCGCGTGAGCATCGCGCGCACGTGGGGCGACTGTTACGGCTATCTGCTGGTCGCGACCGGGCGCGCGGAGATCATGGTCGACGACATCGTCAATCCATGGGATATCGCGGCCATGCTACCCATCATCACGGAAGCGGGTGGTCGCTTCACGGCGTGGAACGGAAACGTGACGGCCTTCGGTGGGAGTGCGATCGCCACCAACGAAGGCGTGGCCGTTCGTACGCGCGAACTATTGAACGATGGCCCGGACAACCGTACCAACGGAGGTCGCTCATGATCACCGCACTCGATCTGGACGCGCTGGACTTCACCAAGAACTCGGGGTTAGTGACGGTCGTTGCGCAAGACGCCGAGACCGGTGTCGTCCTGATGGTCGCGCATGCCGATCGGGACGCCTTGGAACGATCAGTGTCGTCGGGCGAAATGCACTACACATCGCGTACGCGCGGGTTGTGGCACAAGGGCGGCACGAGCGGCAACACGCAGCGCGTGGTCTCGCTCACCGCCGATTGCGACCGCGACGCCGTGCTCGCCCGGGTGCGGCCGACTGGACCGGCGTGTCACGAAGGCACGACGTCGTGTTTTCGCGACGACGCGTTGTGTGCTGATGCGCTGTCGCTGCTCGATCGCACGATCGCAGCGCGTGCGGCGACCTTTTTGGCCTCTCCGGACCGCGAGGCGCTCAGTTACACGCAGCGGCTACTGGCCGACCGGAATCTCCGACTCAAGAAGCTGGGTGAAGAGGCAGTCGAGCTTGCCGTTGCTTGCGTCGAGGAAGATGTGTTGCGTGCCATCGAAGAGGGGGCCGACATGATCTATCACACGCTGGTGGCGTTGCGAGCCATCGGCGTCTCACTCGACGACATCCGGCGCGCGCTCTCGCAACGAGCGCTCTCGCAGCCGACGCTCGTGTCACGACGTTAAGTTCGCAGCAGCCTTTCTCACGCGCTAAAGCCAGCGCCCTGCCTTTCGGAGTTCACATGTCGCCTGCTTGCGTCCCCTCCTCTCGTCGTGCCGCGCTGACGGTGCTGTGCGCCTTGAGCGTCCTCTCCACCGTTCCCCTCACGGCACAGACCGAGTCGGTCGATGCGGCGGCCGTGGCGAAAATTCGTGACGAAGCGTTCAATCGCTCGCAGGTCATGTCGCTCATGTCGTACCTCACCGACGTGCACGGTCCCCGTCTTACCGGTTCACCAATCGCCCGGCGCGCGGCCGACTATACCGTGGCACAACTCAAGGGATGGGGGCTTTCGAATACGCATCTCGAGTCCTTTCCCTTTGGACGTGGATGGACGAACGACAAATACTACGCGCAAGTCACCGGTCCGGTCGCGTTCTCGGTGATCGGCTATCCGCAGGCATGGACTCCCGGCACTGCAGGACTGGTGAAGGGCGACATCGTGTACGTGCGCATTGATAGCGAAGCAGATTTCGCCAGGTACCGCGGACGGTTGGCGGGAAAGGTGGTGATGCTCGCACCCATGCGCGCGGTAGACCCGCGCTTCACCCCGCTGGCCTCACGTCGCACCGATGACGACCTCGCGCGCATGGCGGCGGCTCCGATGCCAGCACCGGCGGTTCAGGGTCCGCGCCAATCCGGACCGCGCACAGCAGCGGATAGTCTCGCGCAACGTCAGTTGCAGCTGCAACAAGCGATCGGCGTGACACGTCGTGCCTTTATCGAGAACGAACGGGTCGGCGCGATTCTTGAGCCCGGTCGCGGTGACGGCGGCACAGTGTTCACCCCCAACGGCGCCTCCCGCGATCCGCTCAAGCCAGCCACCACCCCGGTGATCACCATCGCCATCGAGCACTACGGGCGAATACTTCGCACGCTCGAAAAGAACATCCCGGTCTCGATGGAACTGGAAATCAAGAACGCGTTCTACGATGCCGATCTGACGTCGTTCAACATCATCGCAGAAATTCCTGGCACCGATCCCGCACTCAAAGATGAAGTTGTCATGCTTGGTGCGCATTTTGACTCCTGGCACGCGGGCACCGGAGCGACGGACAATGCCGCGGGCTCTGCCGCAATGCTCGAAGCCGTGCGGATTCTCAAGGCCGCAGGTCTCAAACCGAAGCGCACCATTCGCATTGCACTGTGGACGGGTGAGGAACAGGGACTGATCGGATCGCGGGCGTGGGTGAAAGAGCACTACGGCGTGCGCGATTCACTCAAGGCCGATGCGGCGAAATTTTCGGCCTACTTCAACCTCGACAACGGCACCGGTGCCATTCGCGGCGTCTACGAGCAGGGCAACGCTGCGGCTGCGCCAATTTTCACTGCATGGATGAAGCCGTTCGAGGATAAGGGAGTGAAAACGGTGACACTCGCGAATACAGGCGGCACCGATCACCTGGCGTTCGACGGTATCGGACTGCCCGGCTTCCAGTTCATTCAGGACGAAGTCGAGTACGGGACACGCACACATCATTCCAACATGGATACGTACGAACGCGTGCAAGAGGCTGATATGAAGCTCAACGCGGCGGTCATCGCCTCGTTTGTGTACCACGCGGCCAATCGTCCGGGCCTTTTCCCGCGCAAGATCCGCGTCACACAGTAGACTGTCGCTGTACCGTCATCCCGTCACGCTGCGTCCATGACCAACGCGCCCGTACCCACCGAACTCGAGTCTCGTCTCTCCGGACGATACCGCGTGGAACGCTTGTTGGGCCGAGGTGGCATGGGCGCGGTGCATCTCGCGCGGGATCTCCAGCTCGATCGATTGGTGGCGATCAAGGAGCTGCCCGAGGAATTCACCAACGACCCAGCATTGCGCGAACGGTTCCTGCGTGAAGTGCGCATGGCCGCGAGTTTTTCGCACCCCAATATCGTTCCGGTGTATGCCGTCGAGGAGCAGGGGCAGTCGCTGGCCTTTGTGATGGGATTCGTCGAAGGTGAAAGCCTGGCAGAACGGGTGCGGCGCGGCGGGCCGCTATCGACCCGCGAGACGGTGCGCCTGCTCTTGGACGTCGCGTATGCCTTGGCGTATGCGCACGGTCGCGGAGTCGTGCATCGCGACATCAAACCGGACAACATCATGATCGAGCGCGCCACAGGCCGTGCGCTGCTTATGGATTTTGGTGTGGCGCGGTCCATTGGCACGTCGCCTGCGGCGCAACCCGGTATGACACGCGTGGGTGAAGTCGTGGGGACACCAGAGTACATGAGTCCGGAGCAAGCCACCGGCGAGGAACTCGACGGGCGAAGCGATCTGTATTCCTTGGGGCTTGTCGCGTACTTCGGCGTGACCGGCCAAGTCCCGTTTAGCGGCGACAGCCCGGCGCGTATCCTCATGCGTCAACTCACCGAGACGCTGCCGCCGCTGGCCGTGGCGCGTAGCGACGTGCCCGCCGCTTTGGCAGCGGCGGTGGATCGCTGTCTGCTCAAACATCGTGACGAACGGTTTTCAGATGCAGCCGCGCTGATCGACGCGCTCGACGCCGCGCAGGCCGCGGCACCCGAGGTGCCCTTAGCCATTCGATTGTTCGCGCAGGAGGCCGAGACACTGGGCATGATCGTCGCGTTCATCGGTCTCGCCGCGATCCTGCTCCTGACCGCCAGTTCGACCGACGTCGGGGTGTTCGACCGACTGATACCGGTCGTAGTGATGTGTTCAGTGCTCGTCGGTCGCATTATGCAAACACGCGAGGAAACGCGCCGCCTGGTTGGGAAAGTTTTTTCAATCGACGCGCTCTTTGTGGGGATTCGAAAAACCGTCTTTGAGCGCGTGGCGCGCCGAGCGCAGCTGCGACTG
>JANLVM010000548.1:0-3866 GCA_031364015.1 Gemmatimonadaceae bacterium | reverse complement strand
GACCGATATGATCCGTCAGCCGAATGCCTGTCGGCAATCCAGCGGCGGTCCGAGCCAGACTACCTCACGGAGGGGTTGAGCCGCCAAGGGCGTAGATGTCGGCTCACGCTGGACGCTTCTCGGGGCCTTGACGCCTTTGCTAACTTGCGCCCGCCGCCACCCACCTCGCGCATGTGTCGAGTCCGGTGGAGGAACCCGTCAAGCACTAACACAACCCAGAACGCCGCGCGGCGGTGAGTCTTTTGCGACTCACCTCGGGAGGGGCCCCAGATGATGTCACCCCGTAACGACAAAATGCGGCCGCTCGCGGCACTGCTCGTGCCCGACCTTCTCGAGTTGCTCGAGGAGGCTCCCGAGAGCATCGGCCCGCAGACGGAAGAGATGCACCCCGCCGATCTTGCCGACGTCGCCGAGGCGTTGCCAGAAGCGCAGGTGCGTGCGTTCCTCGCCGCCTTGGGAAAACAGCGCGCCGCCGAGGTCCTCGAGTATCTCGATGACGATTTGCGCACGCAGGTGCTTGAAGAGCTAACCACCGGGGAAGCGGCGTCGCTGGTCGCCGAGATGGATCCCGACGAGCGCGCCGATGCGCTCGACGAACTCGACGAGGAGACGGCCGACGAAATTCTTGCGGCGCTCGAGCCCGCCGACAAAGCCGAAACGGAGCGATTGCTCCAGTACGACCCATACACTGCCGGTGGGCTCATGACCACCGAGTTCGTGTCGGTAGACGAAACGCTCACCGTGGAAGCCGCGCTGAGCGCCGTGCGGGCGATGGCCCGCGGGGGTCGCCGCGAAGCCATGTATACGATTTACACCACCGACGTGAACGGTCGTCTGCGCGGCGTGCTGTCGCTGCGCGAACTGCTGGCCGCGTCCGAAGGCGCGCGCATTAGCGAACTCGCTTGGGATGAAGTCGTGAGCGTTTCACCGGAATCGCCGCAAGAAGAAGTGTCGCACCTGACCTCGAACTACGACTTGGTGGCGCTACCGGTCGTCGATCTGGAGGGACGGCTGCTTGGCGTGGTGACGGTGGATGACGTGATCGACGTCATTCAGGAAGAACAAACCGAAGACGCGCAGAAAGTCGGTGGCATGGAGGCGCTGGATGAGCCGTACATGCAGATTGGCTTGTGGCAGAACGTGCGCAAGCGGGGCGGCTGGCTGGCGGTGCTCGCCGTGGGCGAGATGTTGACGGCGTCGGCGATGGCGCACTACCAGAGCGATATCGAAAAGGCGACCATGCTGGTCCAGTTCATTCCCTTGATCATGAGCTCAGGCGGGAATTCGGGATCGCAGGCGACGTCGCTGATCATTCGGGCGATGGCCCTCGGTGAAGTGAGCGTGCGCGACTGGTGGCGCGTCATGCTGCGCGAGATTCCGGCCGGCTTGATTCTCGGGGCGATCCTCGGCTGTCTGGCGGTCTTGCGCATTGTCATTTGGCAGCAACTGGGATTGTATCCCTTCGGCGAGCATTATCTGCGCGTCGCGATCGCGGTCGGCGTCGCGTTGGTGGGCATCGTGATGATGGGCTCGATCACCGGCTCGATGCTGCCCTTCCTGTTGAAGCGGCTGGGTCTCGATCCCGCCAGTGCCTCGGCGCCGTTGGTGGCAACACTGGTTGATGTGTCTGCGGTGAGCATCTACTTCAGTGTGGCCTATCTGATCCTGAGCGGCACGTTGTTGTGATCGACGCGGGTGCGCGCCGCGAGCGTGTTCGCGCCACGTTGTTGGTTGCGTTCAGCGCCTGCTGCTTTGGTTCCATATCACCGCTGACGATGATCGCGCTGGAGAGCGGCGTGGCGCTTCAGGGTATACAGGCGTGGCGTTACATCACGACGGCGGTTCTACTGATGATGTACGCCGCGTGGCGACCCGCTGCGCGTCGTCCTGTGGTTGTGGGGGCGCGCGCGTTCGACGTAGAACCGTGGTATGCTCCGCGCGTGCTGTTGGTAGCGGGCGGCGGACAGGCGGCGGTCGCCACGCTCGCACTCTTGTCGCTGCGTTGGATTCCCGCATCGACTGCGGCGTTTCTGTTCTACACGTATCCGGCGTGGGTCGCCATCATGTTTGCGGTGCGCGGTGTGGAGCCACTCAGTCGCACGCGCGTGCTGGCGCTCCTCATGGCGCTGGGAGGGATTGTGGCGATGGTCGGCGCGCCCACGACCGCGACACTGAACGCCACGGGCGTCGTGGTCATTTTGATCGGCGCGCTGGTGTATGCCTGTTACATCCCGGTGCTCAGTGCGTTGCAACGACCCCGGACGGCGTTGGATGTCGCCCGCTCCATCGCCGTCGGCGGTGCCGTGCTGTTCGTCGCGTGGGCACTATTGACCGGGACACTGTTTGCGCATCACGACCTCCGATCGATGGGCGCAAGCGTGCTGCAGGGCGTGCTCAGCGCTGGAGCATTTCTGGGCTTCCTGACAGGTTTGGCGCGGCTAGGAGCGGTCCGGACCGCCATTACGTCGACGATCGAGCCGTTCTGGACCACCTTGTTGGGCGCGGTCGTGCTTGGACAGCCAATGGGCGGCGGTACGTTGCTGGGCGGCGGCGCCATCATGGGGGCGGTCATACTGCTGCAGCGCTCGAACGTGGCGTTGCCCCGGTTACATTCGTCCTCATCGCACGAGGCAGACCAGACCGGTCTCCCGACCCCCTGAGGATACGCATGGCGAAGATTCTGGTCACCGGCGCGGCCGGCTTTATTGGATATGGCACCAGCGAGCGATTGCTCGCGCGTGGCGACGAAGTGGTCGGGCTGGATAACGTGAACGACTATTACGACCCGACACTCAAAGAAGCACGACTGGCGCGGCTTGCCCCGCATGCCGGATTCCGCCTGATGCGCATGGAGCTCGGCGATCGCGAGGGCGTCGAGCGGGTGTTCCGGGAGGAACGCTTCGATCGCGTCATCCACCTGGCCGCGCAGGCCGGCGTGCGCTACTCGCTCACGCATCCGCACGCGTATATCGAGAGCAATCTCGTTGGCTTTCTGCACATCCTCGAAGGATGCCGACATCACGGCGTTCAGCATCTCACGTACGCGTCGTCGTCGAGTGTGTACGGCGCGAACACGGCCATGCCCTTCTCGGTGCATCACAACGTCGACCATCCGGTCTCGCTGTACGCGGCCACCAAAAAGGCCAATGAGTTGATGGCGCACACGTACAGTCATTTGTACGGCTTGCCCACGACGGGTTTGCGATTCTTTACGGTGTACGGCCCGTGGGGTCGCCCGGACATGGCGCTGTTTTTGTTTACGAAAGCGATTCTTGAAGGGAAGCCAATCGACGTATTTAATCACGGCAAGATGCAACGTGATTTCACGTACATCGATGACATCGTTGAGGGCGTCATTCGCACGAGCGACCACACCGCGCAGTCGAATCCCGAATGGAACTCCGACGCACCCGATTCGGCGACCAGCAAGGCACCCTACCGTTTGTACAATATCGGCAACAACAATCCGGTTGAGCTCATGCATCTCATTGCCACGCTGGAGCTCGCGTTGGGCCGCACGGCCGAGAAGCGCATGCTCCCCATTCAACCGGGTGACGTGCCGGCCACGTACGCGGACGTCGAGGCGTTGGTGCAGGACGTAGGGTTTGCACCAAAGACGCCCATCGAGAGTGGTGTGCAGCGGTTCGTCGCGTGGTATCGCGACTACTACAACATCGGCGACTGAGCGCCTCATGAAGATTGCCATGATTGGCACGGGCTATGTAGGACTCGTGTCCGGCGCGTGCTTCGCGGAGTTCGGTCCAAACGTGGTGTGCGTGGATCTCGACGCGTCCAAGGTGGAGCGTTTGCGCCGCGGCGAGATTCCGATCTTCGAGCCCGGACTCGACGATCTGGTCGCCAAGGGC
>JANLVM010000517.1:0-16442 GCA_031364015.1 Gemmatimonadaceae bacterium | reverse complement strand
ATCGAGACCATGAAGGCCGCGCTCGAATCGATGGAACAGAAACAGCGCGATTCAACGCGGGTGCGGCTGGAACGCGCGCAGGCACTCTTTCCCGATTATGCGGGCGACGATAGTCCGGCGTGGCTCCTGGCGATGCTCGCGCACGAACGCGGCGATACCGTCACGGCGCTATCGCAGCTGTCAATCATGACAGGTGGCAATGAAACCGCGTGGGACGCCAATGTACTGGAAGCCGATCTGCGCGAACGGCGTCGCGATGCGGCCGGCGCGATGGCGGCGCTGGAGCGTCTGCTGTGGATTTCGCCGTACGACAATGCGTTGCACGATCGCCTCGCGACCCTGGCGTCGGCGCGTGGCGACCATGTCCGCGCGCTACGCGAGCGTCGCGCCGTTCTCGCCAATCAGCCCGCCGACCTGCTGACCGCGCGCTACGAGCTCGCTCGAGCGCTGGCGGCATCCGGTGACATTGCCGGTGCCCGTCGCGAGGTGCTGCAAGTGCTCGAACAGGCGCCATCCTTTGAGAAGGCACAGCTGTTGTTGCTGGAATTGCGTGGCAAATCGGAGGACGACATGCGAAACGATGATGCGTCAGTGATTCGCGAGACTTCGGCCGGATGACCTCGATGCCATTGGTAACCCCCTTGCATCTGGCGCGCGGCGTGCTGCTCGCGGCAGGACTGTTACTGGCGGCAACCGCGACGACCGCCGAGGCCCAGCAGCGGGGTCGCGGTCGAGGCCCGCGCCAGGTGTTTGAACCGAACGTCCCCTACGATGGTCGGTTTACCTACGTGCGGATCCGTTACGAGCTCCCGGATATGGGTGGATTCGGCGGCGGCGATATCAAATGGGCGCACGATTATCCGCGCGGCGAGCGACACTTCACGAAGGTGATGACCGAACTCTCGACCATTCGCACGCACCAGACGGGCAGCAACATTCTTACGCTCGATGATCCGCAACTCACCAAGTATCCCGTCGCGTTCCTGACCGAACCGGGATTCTGGAGGCCCAACGATCTCGAGATCATAGGACTACGGAATTTTATCACGAAAGGCGGATTCATCGTCTTCGACGATTTCGCCGGCGAACACTGGATGAATTTCGAAGAGCAGATGCGCAAAGTGTTCCCGAAGTTACGACCGATCGAGCTGACACTCGCACACCCCGTGTTCGATTCATTTTACAAGATCAAGTCGCTTGACCTCTGGCATCCCTACTACCGCGGCATGAAAGCCGTGTTTTACGGCGTATTCGAGGACAACGATCCGAAAAAGCGCTTGTTGGCTATCGTGAATTACAACTTTGACATGTCCGAGCTTTGGGAGTTCTCCGATGAGGGCATGTTCCCTATCGAGGCGTCCAACGAAGCCTACAAGATCGGCGTGAACTACATCATCTACGCGCTGACGCGATAAGGTCTCGTCCTTGTCTCCCGTCTCCCTTCTCCCGTCTTTCACCGATGACCTCCACAGCCACCGACCCGCAGCTCCTCGACGATGCCACGTTAGCCGACAACCTCCAGAGCACCGGCGATCGCATTCGACGAGAGTTGCGCAAAGTCATCGTCGGACAGGACTCCGTGGTCGAGCAGGCGCTGATCGCGCTGTTTGCCGGAGGCAACTGTCTGCTGGTGGGGGTGCCGGGCCTGGCGAAGACACTGCTCATCTCCACGCTCGCTCGGGCGATCGACCTCAAGTTTTCACGCATCCAGTTCACGCCCGACCTCATGCCGTCCGACGTGACCGGAACCGATGTGATTCAGGACGATCCAGTGACGGGCCAGCGCCGACTCGCCTTCATGCCAGGTCCGGTGTTCGCCAACGTGCTGCTGGCCGACGAAATCAATCGCACCCCGCCCAAGACACAGGCGGCGCTGTTGGAGGCCATGCAGGAACGGCGAGTCACCGTACAGGGTCGCACCTACGACCTCGATGCGCCCTTCTTCGTGTTCGCCACGCAGAATCCCATCGAGCTTGAGGGCACGTATCCACTGCCGGAAGCACAGCTCGATCGGTTCATGCTCGAAGTGATGCTGGACTACTCGCCGGAAGAAGACGAAGTCGCCATCGTACGGTCGACCACGTCGTTGCCGGTGGAGTCGGTGCAGTCCGTGGTGGGTAAGGCGGAGATTCTGGCCTATCAGCGCGTGGTGCGACGCCTGCCCATCGCCGATGCGGTGACGCGGTACGCCGTCAGGCTGGTGCGCACGTCGCGCCCGGGCGAAGGTGCGCCGGATTTTATTACGCAGTACGTCTCGTATGGCGCGTCCGTACGCGCGGCCCAGGCCTTGGTCCTGGGGGCCAAGGCGCGCGCGCTCCTGCAGGGGCGTACCAGCGCCAGCTTCGACGATGTGCGCGCGCTGGCGCGTCCGGTGATGCGTCATCGGGTGCTCATCAACTTTCACGCCCAGTCGGAAAAGATGACGACCGATCACCTGATCGCGCGGCTGCTTGATGTCGTTCCGTTACCCAAGTCCGGCATCTAGACGTGCCTGCCGCTCCTGCCGCATTTCTCGAGCCGGCGCTGCTCGCCCGCATCTCCGATCTGGCGTTGCTGGCACGTACGGTGGTTGACGGATTCATGCACGGCCATCACCGCTCGCTGCGGAAGGGGTCGTCGTTGGATTTTGCCGAACACCGGTCGTATCAGCCGGGCGACGATCTGCGACGCATCGATTGGCGACTCTACGGACGCACCGATCGGTTCTACATCAAACAGTACGACGCGGACACCAACGCCAGCGTGCTCTTTGCGCTCGATCAGTCGGGGTCGATGGATTTTGGCAGTGGTGGCGTCACGAAGTTCGACTACGCCCGATTTCTCACGGCGTCGCTGGCGTGGCTGTCGCAGCAGCAGGGTGATCGGGTGGGCCTGGCGACGTTTACCGGTGACCTGATCGAGGTCGTTCCTCCGTCGGTGCGGCATCTGCAATTGATGTTACACACACTGGCCCGGACGAAACCGAAAGGCGGCAGTCAGCTCGTGCCGGCGATCGAGCGCATCGGACTTCTGACGCAGCGCACCGGGATTGTCGTCATCATCACCGACTGCTACGAACGCGCCGAGGCGCTCGGTCGCGCCATCGACACGCTGCGCGCGCGCGGCCACGACGTCATCATCTTCCATGTCGTCGATCCGGCGGAGCTGTCACTGCCCGGCGATTTGCCGGCGACGTTTGAAGATGCCGAAAGCGGAGCGCTGCTCCCGCTCAAGCCCGGTGAGTTGCGCCCCAGGTATCAAGCGCTGCTCACGGCGCATCACGCGGCGCTGACCCGGCGCATCGCGGCGGCCGGCGCCGACTACGTGCGTCTGAACACCAGCGAGCCACTCGATCGCGCGCTGCACGCCTATCTCGATGCGCGCCTGACGCGTAGTCGGGTGCGCTGAGGCGCTCACCCTATGGGTCTCGGTTTTCTCGTTCCCGCGTTTCTCGCCGGGTTAGCGGCATTGGTTATTCCACTCCTGGTGCACTTGCGCCATCGGGACAAGGAGCAGCCGTATCGTTTCCCGTCGCTGATGTTTCTGGAACAGCTGCCTATTCGCACCGCACGACGGCAGCGGGTGACTGATTGGCCGTTGCTGCTGTTGCGCGCGCTGGCCGTTGCGTTGCTGGCGTTGGCATTTGCCCGTCCCGTGTTCACCGCTCGCAGCGCCGCGTCGACCGACACCCGGACACGGGCGGTTGTCATCGCGCTGGATCGTTCGCTCAGCATGAGCCACACCGCCATCTGGCCCGCCGCGCTCGATTCGGCGCGGGCCGTCGTGCGCAGCCTGGGTGTTCGCGACCGCGTGGGCCTGGTGTTCTTCGATGATGCCGCAGAGATCGCGCAGCGACTCACCGACGACAAGGCGGCGGCAATCGCGGTGCTGGGCAGTGCGAAGACGACACCGCGCGGCACCCGATTTGCGCCGGCCATTCGTACGGCGCGCCAGATGCTGCTCGACGCCCCGTACGCGGCCGCCGAGATCGTGCTCGTGTCCGATTTGCAGCGTGTTGGCACGACCGGTGTGGCAGGTCTCGACTTGCCGGCCGGCGTGACGCTGCGCGCGGTCGCGGTCGCACCGCCCTCTCGTGCCAACAGCACGATTCGCGCGGTGGAAGCGCGTCGGGTGGTTGAGAGCAATCGGTCGATGCTGGCGGTCAAGGCTCGGGTCCTGTCGCGCGAGTTGGGTGCGCCGCGTTCGCTTAAGGCGACCTTGACGCTTGGCGGTCGCGTGGCGGGCACACAATCCATTACGCTTGTCCCCGATGGCGAAACGGTCGTCACCTTCGCGCCCGTGGCGGCACCCGATGGAGCCGTCGATGGCACCGTCGCGCTGGACGCCGATGCACTGGCCGCAGACGATCGATTCGCGTTCGTGGTGCCACGTGATGATCTCTTGCGGGTGGCGCTGGTGACGCCCGACGACCTCGCCACCAACGAGACCCTTTTTCTCGAACGCGCGGTCGCCATCGGTCGTGCTCCCGAGATCCGCATCGACCGAGTGCGCAGTGCGGCGGTGACGAGTCTCGTGCTCAAGCAGCATGACGTCGTGTTCTTCTGGGACGCGGCACCAACCGAGGCAGCGGCCGCGTTGCTCACGCCGTATGTGTCTGAAGGTCGTGGCGTGGTCCTGCTGTCCGGTCGTCGCCTAGCCGCGCGCAGTGCCCTCCCCGCGCTTTTGCCGGCGAAAGTCAGTGGTATGGCAGACCGGCTGGTCGATCGCGGTGGTTCGTTACGCGATTTTCGATTCGAGCATGCGCTCTTCTCGCCCTTCCGCGAAATCGACGATGCGTTTTCCGGCACGCGGCTCTTGCGGTACGTGCGACTCGATGCGCCGCGCGATGTCGATGTCCTGGCGCGATTCGACGACGGTCTGCCCGCCGTACTCGAACGCCGCATTGGCACCGGTCACGTGATTGCGTTGGCCGTACCGCTCGATGCCGCGAACGGCGACTTCCCGTTACAGCCGGCCTTTCTGCCGTTTGTTCGGCAACTGTTGCTGCATACCTCGGGACGCGACGCGGTGCCGTTGTGGCGGACGACGGCAGAAAGCTGGTCGCTACCCGACACCCTTCGTGATCCCGTCGTTCGCACGCCCGATGGATCGCTGCTGCGGCCAAAGGGCGACTCCCTGGGACGCGCGATTCCGCTGGCCGACGCGGGCTTGTACGCCGCCTTCTCGCGCAGCGTGACCGGTGCTCCCGAAGCGATCGCGGCCGTGAACGTGCCGCCAGGCGAATCGGACCTTACGCCCATCGACCCGAAAGAACTGCTGCTTGGGGTACGAGAGTCGGCACCGTCTGCGGCTGCGACGGCGACGGCGCCCACCCCAACCGAACTCGAGCGTCGCCAGAACCCATGGCGCGTGTTTTTGATCATTGTCGCACTCGCGCTCATTGGCGAGACTGTTATGGCCACCCGTGGCTGGCGCGCGATCGCCCGTCGCACCCGCCCTATTCCTGCGGATCCGGCTTTGCCGGACAGGAGTTCACGATGAGTCCTGATCGACAGTTGCTCACGACGCTCGCCGTCCTGCGTCGACAGTGGCGCCAGCGCATTGTCCTGGAGTCGCTGGTCTGGATCGTCGTCGCCGTCATTCTGGCGGTGCTGGCCTCAATCGTGGTGGTGCGCGTCTTCAGTGGAGACGGGACCGACGACACACGCGTGCTGCTGATGGCGCGCGTCACCGGATATGCGCTCATAGCGGCCGCCGTCGTGCGTGGGTTATTCATGCCGCTCTTGCGACGCGCCAGTGACGAACGATTTGCCCTGTACGTGGAAGAGCACGCGCCACAGCTGCGCCAGGCACTGCTCGCCGCAGTGCAAGAGGCACATCGCCCCGAAGCGGAACGCGCCTCGGCGTCGTTGTCGGCTCGTTTGATGACCCGTGCTACAGCCGCCATACGGCCATTGCAGGAACGGGCGTCGTTGGAGCGTCCGCGCATGGTGCGCGCGGGGCAACTGCTCGGGGGGTTGGGTGTGGTGGGCGCGTTGCTCTTCGCGCTGGGTCCCGCCGCCATTCGTGACGGCGCCCGACTCCTGTTTGTGCCGTGGGCTACGGCCCAAGCCGCCGTCCCACGTCGACTCGTCACCGTCGAACCTGGCAACGCCACGGTACCGCGCGGTGGTGCGATCGAAGTACATGCCGCGCTCGTAGGCTTCGCCGCTGACGCGGCCGATTTGGTTTTCCGCAGCGATTCGGGCGCGGAATGGACGCGTCTGCCAATGAGCCGCGAGGCCGATTCGAGCGGTTTCCGCTCGCGCATCTTCGACCTGACCAATCCGACCGAGTACTATGTCGAGTCGGCCGATGTTCGCTCCCCGACGTTCCGACTGAAGGTGAGCGATTTGCCGGCGGTATCGCACATTTCGCTCGATCTGCGCTTCCCGGCGTACAGTGGACTGCCTACGGAGCACATCGAGGATGGTGGCGATGTCGCTGCGGTGGTTGGGACCACCGTGGTCATACATGCCAGCGTTACGCGAGCGGTCAAGAGTGGTCGCCTGTTCTTCGACGATGGCACCATCGTGCCGCTGGTGGCGGCGGGCGACAGCGTGGTCAATGGGTCCTTTGTCGTGCGCAAGAGCGGTTTTTATCGCGTCGATCTGGAAACGATTGACGGGACGATGGTCGCAGGTGCGGTACAGTATGTTGTCGACGCCATCCCCGACCGCGCGCCAATCGTGCGCATTGAAGAGCCCGGCCGCGACACGAAGGTCACCAACACGGATGAAGTCACGGTGGCCGTGCAAGCCAGCGACGACCTTGGCGTGACCAAGTTGGAGTTGCGGTATCGCGTGAATGGCGGCGAAGAACAACGCATCACCATTCAGGATAGCACGCAGCGTCGTCCGCGCGATGCGCGGGGCGCACACACGATCTTCCTGGAGGAGTTGGATCTCTCGCCGGGCGATCTCGTGGCGTACCACGCCGTCGCTCGGGACGGCGCTGGTCACGTAGGCAGTAGTGACGTGTACTTTCTGGAAGTGCGACCGTTCTCCAAGAACTACAAACAGGCCGAGGAACAAGGTGGTGGCGGCGGTGGTGGCCAGCAGCCCGATTCGCCCGACGGGTTCACCCAGCGTCAGCGCGACATTGTGGCCGGTACATTCAACTGGCTTCGCGACAGCAGCATCACCGCGGCCAAGAAGCGGCGCGAGGATATCACCACGCTCACAATCGCGCAGGGTCGGCTCCGAGAAGATGTTGCCTCACTTGCCAAGCGACTGATAGACCGTGGCGTGGCAGCGACCGATACGACCTTCGCGAAAATTCAGAAGGAGTTGGAAGCCGCAACGGCTGAAATGAAAGCGTCCGAGGAGCAACTCGGTCGGGGACTCGGGGGCACCGCCCTGCCGCCGGAACAGAGAGCGTTGCAGCACGTGCAACGCGCCGAAGCGCTGTACCGCGACGTGCAAATCCAGATGGGCGGTGGTGAAGGTGGTGGTGGTGGTGGCGGCGGTGGCCAGCAAGGTCAACGCCCCGAAGACCTCGCCGATTTGTTTGAACTGCAAACCGACAAGTTGCGCAATCAGTATGAGGCCGTGCAGCAGCAGTCGTCGCAGCAGCCCACGACGCAGCGCGAAGTGGATGAGACGCTCGAGCGACTCAAGCAACTCGCCAACCGTCAGCAACAAGAGAACGAGCGAATGCAGCGCATGGCCGAAGCGCTACGTCAGCGCATGGCCCAGAACTCCAGTGGTGCGGCCGGCGGCAGCAGCGGTGCGAGCGGCAGTGCCAACAGCAGTGGCGCGAACGGCGGGAGTGCTGGCAGCAGTGGCGCGCAGCGCGATCTCGCCAAGCAGGCCGAAGAAGAAGCGCGTCGACTGGAACGACTCTCGCGTGAGCAAAACAACCCGGAGCTCGCCAACGCCGCTCGACAAATGCAGCAGGCCGCCGACGCCATGCGGCGCGCAGCCACCGGATCGTCGGCGCAAGGCAGCAAGGCCTTGGAGGAGCTCAACCGCGCAGCGCGCAATCTCGAAGGCAGCCAGACCGACGCCACCAACCAGGGCATTCAAAAGCTCGCGCAGCAGGCTAAGGAGATGGAGTCGCGTCAGCGCGAAATCGCCAATGACGTCGAAACCGCGCAGGCCGCGTCGGGCGAGCAGCGCACGCAGCAGATGCAAAAGTTGATGGAGCGCAAAGACGCGCTGGCGAATGACGTTGGCAAGCTCGAAGCCGAGGCCGATCGGTTGTCGCGCGAGGGACGTCGCGATCAGCCGAGGGCGGCGGGCAAGTTGAGCGAGGCGGCCGAAACGATTCGCGACGCACGCCTGAAGGACAAGATCGAATTCTCCAAGAACGTCATGCGCGCCGGGTCGGGTGAGTACGCGAAGTCGTTCGAAGGACAAATCTCTGAGAACCTGAAAGACGTCGCCGACCGCATGGGTCAGGCGGCGGGCTCCATGCAGGGCGAGTCTGCCTCGCGTCAGCAAGAACGCGCGCTTAACCAGACGCGTGAATTGGTGCAGAATCTCGAAGCGCTACGACAGAGAGTAGCCGATCGACAACAGCAGCAGCAAAGCCAAAGCGGTCGGGGTGAGCAGGGGCGGCAAGCACAGGAAGCACAGCAGGGGCAGCAGGGGCAGCAGGGGCAGCAGGGGCAGCAGGGGCAAGGGCAAGGGCAAGGGCAAGGGCAAGGGCAAGGACAGCAACAGGGCCAAGGCCAAGGCGGTGAGCAAGGCGGTCGGGGCAATAACAGCAACACACCACGCCCGGGCGGCAGTCCGAATAACCAGTTCGGTGGCGGCACACCCAGCGGGGCTCCGCGCGCGGGACAACAGTTCCCCGACGGTGACGTGCAGCAGTTCACACGCGAGTTCCGGCTGCGGCGTGAAAGCGCCGAAGGGCTGCGTCGTGAACTCGCCCAACAAGGGGTGAACACCCGCGAACTCGATCAGGCGATCTACAACATGCGACAGCTTGAAAACTCACGCGCATTCAACGATCCCAAGGGCCTCACCCAACTGCAAAGCGCCATGATCGAGGGACTCAAGACCTTCGAGTTTGGCCTGTACCGCGCCCTCGGACTCGGCACCGATGGTCGCCCAGCGCTCGGCTCAAACGCGCCGGTACCAGCGGAGTACCGAGCCATGATCGAGGAGTACTACCGGAGTCTGGCGGGGACGACAAAGAAAAAACCGTAGATCACGTCCCAATCTGGATCTTTACGGCCAATCCCGATGGCTCGGCGCTGGGCATTGGCGCGCCACGATGCGATATCCGGGACCGCCAACACCGCGCCGTGGCGTAGGTGCCATCGTTGCCTCAGCTCGTGGGCAACATTATCGACTGGAACACGACTGGAACCTGTTGCTTTGAGCTGCGGGCGTACATTTCAACCGGAAGTGGCGACAAACGCCACGTGTGCCATCACCCCTCCGGATCGCCTCGGGTCAGCAATCGAAATGTGCGCCGCATGATACCAGAATCCCTTTTCACAGCGACGCGGCGCACATGATGCCGCCCGTGGTTGATCCAATCCGTCCCATTGCACTGGCCGAGATACACGCGGCGCGTGCGCGCATTGCCGACACCATCGTCCGCACGCCGCTCGTTCGGTTGGAACTCGGGCCCGGGTACCCGGACATTCGTCTCAAACTCGAGAACCTCCAGCCCATCAACGCGTACAAGCTGCGCGGCGCGGCGAACGCGGTGGCGATGCTGTCTGCCTCCGCGCGCGCGCGCGGCGTGTGGACAATAAGTGCGGGGAACGCCGGACAAGGCGTGGCGTACGCCGCCCGAAAGGCTGGCGTACCGTGCACGGTCCTGGTGATCGACACCGCACCGGCGGCAAAGGTTGCGCGCATGCGTGCGTTGGGTGCGACGCTCATTCCCGTACCCGTCGATGTCGCGTGGCAAGTGTTTGACGAGCGTACGTTTCCAGGAATTGACGCAACATTTGTGCATCCGTTCGACGATCACAACTTCATCGCCGGCAATGCGACGATGGGCCTGGAAATTCTGGAAGACGCGCCTGATACCACCGCCGTGATTGCCGGTATCGGGGGCGGCGGACTCCTTGTCGGCGTGGGCAGCGCGATCAAGTTGCTCAACCCGGGAATACAGATCTGGGGCGTGGAGCCGGAGACGGGCGCGCCGGCGGCGCTGTCGTTTGCCATGGGATCACCGCAACGGTTCAGTGCGTGGACGCCATCGTTTGTCGACGGCGCAGGCGGTCAGCGCATGTTACCCCGCATGTGGGAGCGCATGCGACCGCTGCTCGACGGCACGATCGTCGTCACCCTGGACGAAACGAAGCGCGCGATGCGACTCCTTGCCGAACACGCGCGCGTCGTCGCCGAAGGCGCTGGCGCCCTCTCGCTCGCCGCCGCATTGACCGGAAAGGCAGGTCACGGTCCCATCGTGGCGATTGTGTCCGGGGGCAATATCGATCTACCGAAATTCTGCGAGCTCATCGGGTCCGTCGCCAGCTGACGCGGCGCCGATATCACAATAGTGCTCTCCGTCGCCACCGCCTGCTGAGGTCGCGACCGCACGCGCCCTCCTTGCCGCAATCGTTCACCTGCTTCAGGTTTTCAGAATCCAGAGCGATTTGTGTCGCCGTCCATCGCCTGTTGACCGATGGCCCGGCGCCGCTCGACTGGACCCAATGTCGGCATCATGTGGCCCCCGCGCGTCGGGTCGGCGCGCCTCATCACAATGCAGAGGATGCGAATATGAATCTCCTGTACACGCTATTCATCGGTCTTATTGCGGGCGCGGTTGCCAAGCTCCTGATGCCTGGGAAAGATCCGGGTGGCTTTATCATCACCATCCTGCTTGGTATCGGCGGCGCCTTCGTTGGTTTGTGGCTCGGGAAGATGCTCGGGTTGTACCAAGCCGACGCGCAGGCCGGGTTTATTGCCAGCGTGGTCGGAGCCATCATCTTGTTGTTCGCGTATCGCCTGTTCAAAGGAAGGAAGGCCGAGTAGGGTGAAACTTCCTGGCGTCGCCCGTCGCCTCCTCGACCCGTTCACCGAGCGAATCGCCGTGCCGGTGGTGGGAGGGGTAAATGTCGGCCGCTGGTGGGGAGTCGCCAGCGCCGGCAGTGGCTATGCATCGGGTCGACGCGCGTCCGCGCAGATGCGCGTACTCGAAGCGCTCGTTCAAGAACGCGACGTCGCGTGGGATGTGGGGGCGCACCACGGATATGTCACCCTGATGATGAGTCGGCGCGTGGGGGCGACGGGCCTCGTGCACGCGTTTGAACCGTCGTCGGCGAACAGTCGCATTCTTCGACGCCACCTGCGATGGAACCACTGTGCGAACACCACCGTGCATCCGCTCGCGCTTGGCGTCAATGAGTGCGAAACGCGCTTCGGCGGTGGCGACACGTCAAAGATGCATGCACTGGGTCAGGGCAGCGAGCGCGTGCGCGTGCGGCGCGCCGACAGGCTGATCGCCGAGGGACTGGTGGTCGCGCCGACGTTTCTCAAAGTCGACGTCGAAGGCGCCGAAGCCGAATTCCTCGAAGGGTGCGGCAGTGCACTGCCGCCAACGGTACGTTGCGTGATCGCGATGCACTCGGTCGAAGTCGATCGACGCTGCACCACGTGGCTCACTGAGCACGGGTTTGCCCAGTTTCCCTCGCGCGCCCTGCGGCACTCCCGCGCGGGGCTTTGGCGCTCGGATCCCGACCTCTTTGCCGTAGGCCCCGCCGGTGATCCCGAGGCGGTGCGGCGGACACTGGAGCGACTGGGTGCGATCGACGCGTAGTGCGGCGGGACGTTGGAACGGTTTCATGTCTTGCCGCGCCGCCTCCTGTTAGCGATCCTTGCATAAACCAATAAAGGAACCATCGCACTATGGCCGCCACAGACGTCTCGGATCCGCGGTACTACCACAAGGTTGTCGACTGTCAGTGGGCCTGTCCGGCTCACACGAACGTCCCCGGCTACCTCCGCCTGATCGCGCAAGGCCGGTACGATGACTCGTACTTGCTCAATCGCGAGTCGAACGTCTTTCCGGGCATCCTCGGGCGGACCTGCGATCGCCCGTGCGAACCCGCCTGCCGCCGCAGTCGAGTCGAGGACACACCGGTCGCCATTAGCCGCCTCAAGCGCGAGGCGGCCGACAACCGCGGCGATATCACGGACCGCCTCCCGAAGGCGCCGTTGCTCAAGAACGGAAAACGCGTGGCGCTGGTGGGCGCTGGTCCGTCGGCGCTGACCGTCGCCAACGACCTGCTGCCGCTTGGCTACGATGTCACGATTTTCGAGAAGAATGTCCAACCGGGCGGTCTGATGCGGGTGAATATCCCCGCCTTCCGTCTGCCGGCAGAGGTGCTCGACGAAGAGTGCGGCTACATCATCGACATGGGCGCGACGATGAAGTACGGCACCACCGTCGACAGCCTGTCGTCGCTACTGGCTGATGGTTACGACGCCGTGTACGTGGGCAGTGGTGCACCCAAGGGGAAGGAACTCGATATCCCCGGTCGCTGGGATGCGCCCGATCAGGTCCATATTGGCATCGAGTGGCTGGCCAACATCCACTTCAAGCATAGCGAGCGCATCGAGCCTCGGGTGATCATCATCGGCGTGGGTAACACGGCGATGGATTGCTGTCGAACAGCCAAGCGCGTTGGCGCGACCGATGTGAAAGTGATTGCGCGTCGCGGTCGGAAGCACTTCAAGGCCTCACCGTGGGAGCTCGAGGACGCCGAAGAAGAGCACATCGAGATTATCGAAAATCATGCGCCGAAGCGTTTCGTGATCGAGCACGGCACGCTGGTCGGCATGGAGTTCGAGCGTCTGGAATGGAGCGAGGACGCCAACGGACGTCAGAGCAGCACGGTGATTGACACACTCATCATCCCCTGCGACACGGTGATCCTCGCGATTGGTCAGGACAACGCGTTCCCGTTCATCGAGCGCGACATCGGTATCGAGTTCGACGCGAAGGGCATGCCCGTGGTGAACAAAGTCACGCACCAGAGCACTCGGCCCGAGGTGTTCTTTGGCGGAGACGCGGCGTGGGGACCGGAGAACATCATCTGGGCGGTCGCGCACGGACACGCGGCGGCGATCTCCATCGACGCGCATTGTCATGCGCGCCCGGTCAGCGAACGCCCGCCGCATGGCATGACCCTGGTGAGCGCCAAGGTGGGGATGCATAGCTGGGCGTACGAGAACGACTATGACGCATCCAAACGCTCGAAAATGCAGCATGAGGAGCTCACCAAGCGCTTCAGCGGCATCGGCATCGAAGTCGAACTTGGCTTCACGCCCGAACAGGCGGCCACCGAAGTCGCACGCTGTCTCAACTGCGATATTCAAACGCACTTCACCGCGCCGCTGTGTATTGAGTGCGATGCGTGTGTCGACGTCTGCCCGACCAACTGTCTCACCATCACGACCAACGGCAGCCCCATCGACGAGTTGCGCACACGATTGTCCGCGCCGGCGCTCAACCTCGCGCAAGAGATTTTCGTGTCGCCGTCTCTGCCGCAAACCAAGCGCGTGATGGTGAAGGATGAAGACGTGTGCCTGCATTGCGGCCTGTGCGCCGAACGCTGCCCCACCGCCGCGTGGGACATGCGCACCTTCGATCTCAAGTTGGCATACGCGGGACTCGATGCCGGACAGGTGACCATATGAGTGGCCTGAACGATTTTTCGTTCAAGATGGGGACGGTGAACGGCACCGGGTCAGCCAGTGCCAACAGTCTCCTCATGCAAGCGATCTTCCGCATGGGCATCCCGGTGACGGGGAAGAACGTTTTCCCGTCGAACATTCAGGGATTGCCCACGTGGTACGAGATCCGTGTAAGCAAGGACGGCTACACCGCGCGTCCGTCGGCCGTGGACTTGGTGGTGGCGCTCAATCCGTCAACGTATGCGAAGGATGTGGCGACGGTACGACCGGGCGGCTATCTGTTGTATGACTCCACGTGGCCGCTCGACCCGGACCTCGTGCGTGAAGGCATCACCATTCTCGGGATCCCGTTTGGCGGCATGTGTGTCGCCGCGTTCCAGAAAGACCGAGATCGCACGCTGCTGCGCAACATTGCCTATGTCGGCGCGCTCGTCGCGCTGCTCGACATCGACATGGATATTGTCGGCGTGATGCTGAACGAGAAGTATGGCAAGAAACCGAGCCTGCTGGACGCGAATCACAAGGCGATCAAGTTGGGCTTTGACTACGCCAAGGCGAACTACGCGTGTCCGCTGCCGTTTCATCTCGAGAAGATGAATGCGACCAGTGATTCCATATTGATGGACGGCAATACCGCGTGCGCGCTGGGGGCGCTGTACGCCGGTGCAACGGTGGGCGCGTGGTATCCCATCACGCCGGCGACGGCGCTGATGGAAGCGTTTAAGAGCTTCTGCGAGAAGTATCGGGTGGACAAGGACACGGGTCTCAACAACTACGCCATTTTGCAAGCCGAAGACGAACTCGCGGCGGCTGGTATTGTGATCGGCGCCGGTTGGGCTGGCGCGCGCGCTTTCACCAACACCTCTGGACCCGGCATCTCGTTGATGCAGGAGTTCATTGGGCTGGCGTACTACACAGATATCCCGGCAGTCTTTTTTGACGTTCAGCGTTGCGGCCCGGCCACCGGTATGCCCACGCGCACGCAGCAGGCCGATCTGCTGTCGCTCGCTTACGCGTCTCACGGCGACACCAAACACATCGTCCTCTTCCCCGCCAACCCGCGTGAATGCTTCGAAATGTCGGTCGAGGCGTTCGATATCGCCGAACGTTTTCAAACGCCTGTGTTCGTCGCGTCGGATCTCGACATTGGCATGAACGCCTGGATGGTGAAGCGGCTCGAGTGGGATGATAGTTATCGTCCCGACCGCGGCAAGGTGCTCGATGCCGCGGCGCTTGCGCAGGTGCAAAAGTTCTCCCGATACGCCGATGTGGATGGCGACGGCATCGCCGCGCGCACACTGCCCGGCGTGGGCGGCAAGGGGGCGTACTTCGTGCGGGGATCGGGCCACGATAAGCATGCCGCGTACACCGAAGACTCCGACGCGTATCAGGAAGTGGTCGACCGGCTCACGCGCAAGTTCGCCCATGCGGCCACGGTCATGCCCAAGCCCGTCATCATTCGACAGGATGGTGCCGAGGTCGGACTGGTGACCATTGGCGGCTGCGATGCGGCCGTGCGCGAGGCGGCGGACGTGCTTCAGGCGCAAGGGATTGCAGTGGACGTGATGCGCATTCGCGCGTTTCCGTTCGGTACCGAAGTGCACGACTTTTTGGCGCAGCATGAGCGCACGTTTGTGATCGAACAGAATCGCGATAGTCAATTGCGTTCGCTTATCACGATCGAACTGGGCTTCGCGCGCGACCGTATGACGTCCATTCTCGACTACGGCGGCATGCCGCTCACTGCGCAGGTCGTGGTGAACGGCGTGTCCGCGCATTTCGCCGGAGTACACGTATGACCTCGATTGCCAAACCTCCCGTTCGCCATCCCAGCTCGCGCACCAATGGATTGGGGCTCGTCGTGCGCGACTACGAGGGAGCGATGTCCACGTTGTGCGCGGGATGCGGGCACGACTCGGTTACCGCCGCCCTCGTGCTGTCGGCGTGGGAGCTCGACCTCGAACCGCATCGCGTCGCCAAGATGAGCGGCATCGGCTGCTCGTCGAAAACGACCGCGTACTTCATGAAGCAATCGCACGGATTCAACTCCGTGCACGGTCGCATGCCGTCGGTTGCATCGGGGGCGTCGGCCGCCAATCGCGAGCTCACCTACATCGGCATTTCCGGTGACGGCGATTCCCTCTCCATTGGACTTGGGCAGCTGTCGCACGCCATGCGGCGCAGCGTCAACATGTTGTACGTGCTGGAGAACAACGGCGTCTACGGACTTACCAAAGGACAATTTTCCGCGTCGGCCGATATTGGCTCAACGTCCAAGAAGGGCGAGGCCAATGAGCAGACGCCGATCGATCCCGTGTTGCTGGCACTGACCCTCGGGGCGACGTTCGTGGCGCGCTCGTTTTCGGGTGACAAGACGCAGCTCGTGCCCATTCTGAAAGCGGGCATCGCGCACAAGGGTTTCGCACTGGTAGACGTGATCTCGCCGTGCGTTTCGTTTAACGATCACGAAGGATCCACCAAGAGCTACGCGTTTACCCGTGAGCATGAAGTGGAGGCTGTGCACACCGATTTCATCCCACTGCGTCGCGAGATCACCATGCCGGACACCAACGAGGATGTCACGGTGGTGCAGATGCATGACGGGACGAGCGTTCGGCTGCGATCGACCGCCCCGGACTACGACCCCACCAACCGCGACTCCGCGTACGCCCATGTGCGCGCCTGCCAGTCGCGCGGTGAGATCGCGACCGGACTGCTGTTTATCGATGAAAGCAAGCGCGACATGCACGACATGCTGCGAACCGTCGCAACCCCGCTGGTGGACGTGCCGTTCGAAAAGCTCAGCCCAGGGAAAGCCGCGCTGGAAAAGCTGATGGATCGGTATCGGTAGTCCAG
>JANLVM010000488.1:0-8124 GCA_031364015.1 Gemmatimonadaceae bacterium | reverse complement strand
CAGCGCGGCCTGCAGATGGTTGCGAAAGTCCTCTAACTGGGTCGCCAGTGCTCGGCGGTTGCCGACATCGGATTGATCGACGAGATCGTCGGCGATTCGGCAAAACGCATACAGCGCGTACGCAGCGCGCCGCTTTTCGGGCGGCAGCAACTTACTGGCCAGTGAGAAGGTGCGCGCGTGCGCGTGCGTGATCTGCTCGCATTCACGGCCATCGGCATCGGGTGCGCGGAAAATCATTCGGAGACACGCACTGGCAAGAGATCAGGAAACTGTCCGACACCCAGTCCCGCTATGCGAACGCCCGGACTCGAACCGGGACAGGTTGCCCTACCAGCTCCTAAGGCTGGCGCGTCTACCAATTTCGCCACGTCCGCGAGGAATGTCCAAGATAGGCGACGCGGGGAATGACACAACGCCACCGACGACAAACCACGCTATCAGGGACCACCACGCTTTTAAGGGGCAACCACGCATTAAGGGGCAACCACGCTATCAGGGCAAAACGCAATATTGGCGATCGGCCAAGCGCTGCGAACCGCGAATCCTCAAGGCTTTCGCCGTTTGCCGATCGCCCTTATCGCGTTTTGCCCTGATAGCGTGGTTGCCCCTGATAGCGTGGTTGCCCCTTATCGCGTTTCGCCTTGATAGCGTTGTTGATCGGTGAACCCTACCTACTCTCCCACCCGCAAATTCACCACCCGATTCCCGCCGTTCGGCCCAATCGCGAACACCAGCAGACTCACGTAGTCGCCCGTCTTGAGTCCGCTCACCACGGCCTGCAGATCGCTGACGTTTTTGATGGCACGACGCGGCGTCGGATAAAGCACCTCGACAATGATATCCGATCCAGCAGCGAGTTTGTCACGAGCCGGTCCGTCTGGTGAAACCTCCCCGACGCGCACCCCCTTGTCGACGGAAATTCCGAACTGCCTGGCGATGTCCGGCGCGATCGCTTCGACCACGAAGCCCAACTTGCCCGCCGTGGGATTCGCGGTGGACGAAGGCGCCGGGGCGGCCGAGACACGCGTTATGGCTACCCCTTCCACGAGCTTCACCTTAAACGACTTCTTGCTGCCGTATCGGAGCACGTCCACGTTCACCGTTTCGCCCACCTGGCGTGACCGCACGATGCGCTGCAGGGAACTCACTCGGTCCACCGCCTTGCCGTCGATCGAGACGATCACGTCACCAACCTCGAGTCCCGCCGACTTCGCCGGACCGCCGTCCGCTGGATTGAACGCACCCACCTTCACGCCGGCCACCCTGGTTAATCCGTTAATTCCGGCGTCCTCAGGCTGGAGCGGTTGCACCGACACCCCCATCACCGGCAGGCGCACGCGCCCATCCTTGATCAACGCATCGGCCACCGCCTTGACCAGCGTAATCGGAATCGCAAAACCGTACCCGGAGTAGAAGCCGGTCTGCGATGCGATCGCGCTGTTTAGACCAATGACTTCGCCACGCAGGTTGACCAGCGGACCACCAGAATTGCCAGGATTGATGGCGGCGTCGGTCTGAATAAAATCAGAAATCGTGAATCCACCGGCGCGCAAATCGATTTCGCTGCCGCGACCTTTTGCGGAAATGATGCCCGCAGTGACCGTGAAATCGAGACCGAGGGGATTGCCGATGGCCAGCACCCAATCACCAATGCGCGTCGCCTCATCATTGCCAATGGGCAACGCAGTAAGTCCTTTCGCGTCGATCTTTACCACCGCCACGTCAGTCGTTGAATCGGTCCCGATGACGCGTGCTCTGAACGACCGTCCGTCGCTTAACAGGATCTGCACCTGATCGGCGTCAGCGACTACGTGATTATTGGTAATGATGTACCCGTCGCTGGACAGAATGAAACCGGAACCCTCGCCGCGCTGTTGTCGCGGGGCCTGATTCCCGTTCCCGAACTGCTCGAGAAAATCTTCCATCCCCTGCGGCACGCGGCCACGGGGGCGACTGGCCTGCGGTCGCGCGTTACGCGTGGTGTTCACCGCCACCACCGTGGGCGTGACACGCTCGGCGATGTCAGCGAATGACCCGCCGTCGGTAACACCCGGGCCACGCATTGCGGTGGGAGTGCTGGACGCGGACGCTTGTGCCCAACTCCATCTGGTCCAGTCCATCCCGGATGCGAAGTAGACGCCGACGACGAAGCCGAGCGCTGCGGTGGCGGCGAAGCGGAAACGAGAGAAACGTGCAGCCATGTCAGTGGACCGTGCGATTCAAAGGTTGGTTCGATAGACCGAGCGGCGTCTGCCACCCGCGCGAAAACATGGGGCCAACCTCAATCTGTCAGGTTGACCCCAATTTGTGAGACACCAGAATGCCTCTGCCTGTTTCCTTCGTAGTGGTACCTGGTACTCCGACTTCCTCCTTGCAAGTTCCGACTTCCTACTTCTTCTCCTCTACGATTTCGTAGTCGGCCTCGGCCACGTCGTCGGCCTTGGCACCGGCACCGGCCGTCGCGCCGTCGGCGGAACCCGCCTCGCTCGCTGCGGCATCCGTGGACGCCGTCTCCGCCGCCGCCTGCTGCTGGTAAAACGCCTGGCCCGCCTCGCTGTAGGCTTTGCTCAGCTCTTCGTGCACCGCGCGAATCTCGCTGATGTCATCACCGCGGAGCGCCTTGCGGGCCCGCTCGATCGACGCGTCGATGCGCGTTTTCAACTCGGGCGACACCTTGTCACCCCACTCCTTGACGTTCTTTTCGACTTCATACGTCTGTGAGTCGAGACGATTGCGGACCTCGATTTCTTCGCGGCGCTTCTTGTCTTCCGTCGCGTTCTTCTCGGCGTCCTTGACCATCTTGTCGATGTCGGTTTCCGACAGCCCGCTGGACGCTTCGATGCGAATTTTCTGTTCCTTGCCGCTGGCCTTATCGCGTGCGGTCACGTGCAAAATGCCATTGGCGTCGATGTCAAACGTGACCTCCACCTGCGGCATGCCTCGCGGGGCGGGCGGAATGCCGGTGAGCTGGAATTTGCCGATCGTCCGGTTGTACACGGCCAACTCACGCTCACCCTGCAGGACGTGAATCTCGACTGTCGTCTGGTTATCGTCGGCCGTGGAAAACGTTTCGGCTTTCTTGGTCGGAATGGTGGTGTTGCGCGGAATGAGCACCGTCATCACGCCACCAAGTGTCTCGATACCCAGCGACAGCGGTGTGACGTCGAGCAGCAATACATCTTTTTGTTCGCCCGTGAGCACCGCGCCCTGAATGGCCGCGCCAACGGCGACGACTTCATCCGGATTGACGCCCTTGTTCGGTTCCTTGCCGAAGAAATCCTTAACGACTTGTTGAATCTTCGGGATGCGCGTCGATCCACCCACCAAAATGATTTCGTCGACCTCGCTGGGCTGCATGCCCGCGTCCTTGAGCGCCTGCTTCATGGGCTCAAGCGTGCGCTGAATGAGATCGTCAACTAACTGTTCGAACTTGGCGCGCGTGAGCGAGTAGTTGAGGTGCTTCGGGCCCGATTGGTCGGCGGTGATGAACGGCAGATTGATGTCCGTGCTGTTCGCGCTCGAGAGCTCCATCTTCGCTTTTTCGGCGGCCTCTTTCAGGCGCTGAATCGCCATCGGATCTTTCGACAAGTCGATGGCCTGATCGCGCTTGAATTCGGCCACCAGCCAATCCATGACACGCTGGTCGAAGTCGTCGCCACCGAGGTGCGTATCGCCGTTCGTGGACTTGACTTCGAACTGACGGGTGCCGTCGACGTCGTACAGCTCAAGCACGGAAATGTCGTACGTGCCGCCGCCCAGATCGAACACGGCAACCTTCTCATCCTTCTTTTTGTTCTTATCAAGGCCGTAGGCAAGTGCGGCTGCGGTCGGCTCGTTGATAATGCGGAGGACGTCGAGACCGGCGATCTTGCCGGCGTCCTTGGTGGCCTGTCGCTGCGCATCGTTGAAGTACGCCGGAACGGTGATCACCGCCTTCGTGACCGAGTGACCGAGGTAGTCTTCAGCGGTCTGCTTCATCTTTTGCAGGATCATCGCCGAAATCTCGGGCGGCGTATATCGCTTTCCACCCACCTCAACTGCGGCCACGTCGTTTGGTCCGGCAACAATACGATAGGGTACGCGCGACTGATCGCTCTGCGCTTCCGTCACGCGGCGACCCATGAAGCGCTTGATCGAGAAGATAGTGTTGGTGGGATTCGTAACCGCCTGACGTTTGGCGATTTGGCCGACCAAACGCTCGCCGTCCTTCGTAAAGCCGACCACCGAAGGGGTTGTGCGCCCGCCCTCGGCGTTGGGAATTACCACTGGATCGCCACCTTCGAGCACCGAAACGACGGAATTCGTGGTACCGAGGTCAATCCCGATAACTTTCTCAGCCATTGCTTTCTCGTGGAGTATAGAAGATTCGCGTACCGCTGGTCGGCCGAGCGGCCGCCCCTGCCGATGAGCTAAGCAAAGGATAGGCCAAAATTCCGCTGCCGGAGAGGCGGATTCCGTAGCGTTATCGAGGTGATAGAGGCTGTCTGAGTGACAGACTGCCGTTTAGGCACACTACCAGCATTTGCCAATGGGGCCAGATGTTTCCGATCTCCGACGACAATCCGACGCTGCGCACCCCGGTGATGACTATTGCCCTGCTGGTGGTGACTTGGGCCGTGTGGCTGCTCGTGGAAGGCGCCGGCGACCCATTTGCGTTAGCCGTCAGTGTTTGCAACTTCGGGTTAGTGCCGGGCGAGCTGACTCAGATGGCGCGCCTTGGCGATGGGGTCCCACTGGGGGTCATCGACGGTCGGAGGCTCGCCTGCATCGTCGACAACGAGCCGATCAACTGGGCGACGCCCGTACTTTCCATGTTTCTCCATGGAAGTTGGAGTCACATTATCGGAAACACGCTGTACCTCTGGGTGTTTGGAAACAACGTCGAGGATAGTATGGGACGCGCACGGTTCCTGGCGTTCTATCTCCTCACCGGCGTGATCGCGGCGCTCGCACACATCGCTGTTTCGCCGGCGTCGCCGGTGCCCACCGTCGGCGCGTCAGGCGCCATTTCGGGGATCATGGGAGCCTATCTGTTGCTCTATCCGCGGGTGAAGGTTCGCACGTATTTCCCGCCGATCTTCCTGTTTCGTGTACCGGCTTGGGCCGTGCTTATTTTCTGGTTTGGTGCGCAGCTCATCTCTGGACTTCCACAACTCCGACCATTTGAGCGCGATGTGTCGGGAGGTGTCGCGGTGTGGGCGCACATTGGTGGATTCATTGCCGGTGCGCTGCTCGCGCATCTATTCCGCAATCCGGAGTTCGTGCGCCGCAGGAAGGTTGCCGGCGATGCCAAGGTCGTTTGGTCATGAACGAATCCACGCACACGCGACGAAATTCTTCGCACGGAAACGTGCAGTAGACGTGGCGCCGCCACGCGAGTGACGCGATCGTTACGGGCGTCGCTGTTCTACGATGCATGCATCGGCGTTTGCTTTCCGGCTCTACGCGTGTGTGGTGAGCCGCCACCCGAGCGTTTCTTCAACTGCCCTATCCGTGAAGCTGTTTTCTAAAGACGAAACGTTCTTCGACTACTTTCGCCAGCTGGCTGAGCATATCGGTCGAGCGGCGATCCTGCTCAAGACCTTGCTTGAGAACCCGGGGAACGCTGGCACTCTCGCCGCCGAGATCAAACGTGTCGAGACCGACGGTGACGCGATTGTGCACGTGATTAACCAGCGCATCGACACCAGTTTCGTGACGCCGTTGGATCGCGAAGACATCCATCAGCTCGCCAGCCGACTCGACAACGTCATCGATCTCATCAATAGCGCGGCGCGCGCGGTGGTCATGTTTCGCGTCACCGAGCCGCGCGACGGCGCCGTGCAATTGGCCGACGTGATTGTGAGGGCCAGTACCGAGATTTTCGAGTCTGTCGTCGATGTCACAAAGCCCAAGCGCATGTCCGGGCACAGCCGAGCGATCAAGATGCTCGAAGAGGAAGGGGATGCGTTGTACGGGGAATGTGTCGGGGCCCTGTTCGCTGGTGAGCTCGCGGCGATCGACGTCATCAAGTGGAAAGACATCTTCGACGCCCTCGAGGCAGCGATCGACGAATGCGAAGACGTCTCGAATGTCCTCGAGAGCATCGCTCTCAAAAACAGTTGACGCGTTGTGATCTCTTTCGTCCTGTTCATCATCGTCGTCGCGCTGGCGTTCGATTTCATCAATGGGTTCCACGATTCCGCTAATTCGATAGCCACGATCGTTGGCACGCGTGTCCTCAGTCCCGTGGCCGCCGTGATTTGGGCGGCGACGTTCAATTTTTCGGCACTCTTTTTGGTGGGCACGGCCGTGGCGAAGGCGGTCGGCGGCGGATTCATCGATGTGCGTATTGTCGATCCGCAGGTCATTCTGGGCGGATTGATTGGCGCCATTGCCTGGAATCTCATTACGTGGTGGTTTGGCATTCCTTCCAGTTCGTCGCATGCGCTCATTGGCGGATACGCCGGCGCCGCCGTCTCCAAGGCCGGATTCTCGGCGTTGCTCTGGGGGCAGAAATGGATCGAGACGCTGTCCGCCATTGTGGTGTCGCCCGCGCTCGGCATCCTCATGGGGTTCTTGCTGATGTTGATCGTGATGAACGTGTTTCGCAAAGCGTCGCACAGTGGCACGGCGCAGTTCTTTCGTTTGGCTCAGATGGCGAGTTCCGCGCTGCTGTCCCTGGCGCACGGCGGCAATGATGCGCAGAAGACGATGGGGATTATCGTGGGCCTGCTGGTCGCCTCGAAGACGCTGTTCGTTGGCGCGACGGGCTGGCAGAGTCATCTCTACGTAGAAACGTTGGACACCATCCCCTTGTGGGTCGAGCTCAGTGCTTACAGCTGCATTTCGCTGGGCACCTTGTTCGGCGGCTGGCGCATCGTGCACACGATGGGCACTCGGATCACCAAGTTGCGCCCAGTGGGTGGATTCTGTGCGGAAACCGGCGGCGCTATCGTGATTCTGCTGGCGACGCGATTCGGTATTCCGGTCAGCACCACGCATACGATTACGGGCTCGATCATCGGCGTGGGCGCGACCAATCGATTGTCGGCGGTGCGCTGGGGTCTGGCGTCGCGCATTGTGTGGGCGTGGGTGATTACGATTCCTGCGTCGGCACTCATGGCGGCCATTTCGTACAAATTGCTCGCCACCCTCGTCACCCTATGACGTCACATCGCTTCGGGCGATGTGTGCGCGGGTCGTTCGCATGGCGCAACACGTGTCGTTGACTCTCCCGTACCTGAATCGCGAGCTCAGTTGGCTCGACTTTAATGCGCGCGTCCTGGAGGAAGCACTCGACGAGCGCGTGCCATTGCTGGAGCGACTCAAGTTCCTGGCGATCTTCAGTACCAATCTCGACGAGTTCTATATGGTGCGCGTCGCCGGATTGCGTCGGAAGGTCGCTGCGGGCGCACCACGAAGCCATCCCGATCCGCTCACGCCGGCGGAACAGTTGGACGCGATTCGTACGAGGGTCGCCGAACTGCTGGAGCGCCGCCGGTGCGCGCTGCGCGATCAGGTATGGCCGGCACTCGAGGCGCGAGGCATTCGACTGGTGCGTGTCACCGATCTGTCGAATGAGGAGGCGCGCATTGTGGGGGAGTACTTCGAATCGCAGGTGTTTCCGGTCCTGACCCCCTTGGCCGTCGACCCCGGCCATCCGTTTCCCTACATCTCCAACCTGTCGCTGTCGCTGGCGGTCGTGGTTCGCGATCCGGTCACCGGCTCTGAGCATTTCGCCCGTGTGAAGGTGCCGCGTTCGCTGCCGCGCTGGGTGCCGGCCGGTCCGGCGAATTGTTTCCTCGCACTTGAGGATGTGATTGGCGCCAACCTTGGTGCACTGTTCCCGGGACTCACCGTTGTCGGCTGGCACACATTCCGCATCACGCGATACTCAGACCTCGATCTTGGTCAGATCGACCAGCCTGAAGACCTGCTGGAAACCATTGAGCAGCAGGTATTCCAACGGCGTTTTGGGGAAGTCGTGCGCCTTGAGGTGCATCGTGAGATGCCACCCGCCATGCGCGCGCTGCTGCTGGAAGAACTTGGCGAGAGTGAAACGCAAGCCGTGGCACCGCTCACGGCGGGCGACATCCATACGATCGACGAACTGATGGAGCTGGGCGATCTCATGACGTTCAA
>JANLVM010000484.1:0-7420 GCA_031364015.1 Gemmatimonadaceae bacterium | reverse complement strand
TGTCGTGATGGCGGACGACACAATGGTGCAACCAGATGTGTGCGTGCTTCCGATGATGCCGATTCACGCCGGCCCAGACGATCCCCTCACGCGACCGCTTCCGTTATTGGCCGTCGAGGTGCTGTCGCCCTCCACCGCCCGCTATGATCGGATCGTCAAGCGGCCGCGCTATCAACGCACGGGAGTTGAATGCTGGATCGCGGACCTCGACTCGCGACTTGTGGAACGCTGGACCCCTGACGCGTCGCGTCCAGAGATATGCGCATCGGTCATCGAATGGCAGCCAGTTGGTGCATCGGCGCCTCTCATCGTCGATCTCGTGGCGCTGTTTCAGGAGATCGTCGGCGACGTGGCATAGGGCGCGAAAGCGTCTGTTGTCCGGTCGCTCTGCACTACCATCGGGGCAGGGGCCGCCTATATTTGACCGTTCACCGCCTGCGGACGCCGGGAGGGCGGTGTGTGATGCCCCTTAGCTCAACTGGCAGAGCGTCTGACTCTGAATCAGAAGGTTCCAGGTTCGAAACCTGGAGGGGCAATTTTACAACGCAGTAACGACCAATGACTTAGCCTCGGCGGTGCGCCGGGGCTTTGTCGTCGAAGTGCGCTCCGAAAGCTGAGCGAAAGCAAATGGGTGCGTTTCACAATCCTAAAGCGTGCCTTGGATCGTCATGATAGGGGGTGTCAACGTCGCGCCCCGTCCTCATTAACAAAGCGAGCGGCAAGGTGTACTATCCTCGCGCGGCAAACTGATTCTTGACCGATCCGAGCTACCAACATGTCCGAGCTGCAACAACTTGCCATCAAGGTCTCGCTGCCGCCCACATCGGCGCTGCCGCCGGCTGAGGGTGCCAACTACTTCCACATCGCCTTCGTGAGTGATGAGGTCCAGCTACTGGTCGGTTCAATCAACCTGGCTGACCTGCATGAGGCGGCGCAGGGACAGCTTGCAGAGCTTTCCGTTACGCCGAACGTCGCGCACCGCTATTTACTGTCAGTGACAGCCTTTGAGAGACTGCGCGCGAATGTGGAGACAATTTACGCTGCCATACAGGGCTTGAAGGCAAAGGGGGCTGTGTGACACCGCTTGCTGTTGACCGACCGGCGAAGTCCACTGTTTCAGACTCGTTCTACATTGAGGGACAGCGCGTCCGCCCCGATAGGACAGAGGGGGGCCGGGAAGTCGCGATTTCGCCAATTCGCGTTGGGCGAACGAGTGCCGTAGCTGGTGTCGCTTATTTCGCGTTGCCGACGCTCGTCAGTTCCGCCTCCAGCGCCTTGGCGGACGAACTCGCGTTAGCGGGCTTGGACTATCATCCCAGCTACGACTTTTCCAACGAGCGCGCGTACGCGGCGGCGCTCTCACGTCGCGCGCGGCCGGTTGATGCTCTGATTGACATCGAGATCCCCGAAGAAGACGAGTAGGGGCCTCCGTGCCTGACGTTGAGTTGTCATTCTATCGCAGTGTCGCTCCGAGTGACCCGCTCTCTCAAGGCGACATCTTTGCAAATGTGCGATGCGTAGAGCCCGCGAATCCTCCCAGCGAAAAACTGCGTACCGTTGTCGTGCTTTCGCATGGATGTGAAATTGACAAGCAGGACTCAACATCCTGCTACACGGCCGCGGTTCGGCTCTTCAAGCGAGAACGGGACGATATCAGGGAAGCTATTCGCAGCGGCAGGACCGCCAATACGATCTACCTTCCTCGGAATGACGCCTTAAATGGGGAAGGGTTTGTTGATCTTCGCCTATTCTATCGGGTGCGCTATGAGGACCTCCACGCAGAATCGTTTCAGGAGACGCAGCGTGTGGTCGGTGCAAGCGCGCAGAGGTTGGTGGGCCTTGAAGAACAAGGTGTATTAATCTTGCGCGAGCGCATCGTTCAATTCTTTTCGCGCACGGATCAACCGATTCAAAGGGCCATTGCGCGCGGCCAGGACTTATAATTCGCGAGAACTCCGAGAATTCCTTGGCGAGTCCGGTGCAGGGGCGCTGCACGATGGCGCCAGCGGCGCAAAGCCCCGCGATCAACGCGGCATCACCTTTGCATCCGCGCCCGTGAGATAGCGGTCGATCGTGGTTGCGATCGCGTTCGCTGCCGTGCGCACGGTGGCGTCACGTACTTCACCATACCGTGAGGTCTGGCCGCTCAACGTGTGCCCGACCAGTCGCGCAATCACGTGATCACCGAGTCCCATTTCATCGCGTGCCACGGTGGTAAACGAATGCCGCAGATCATGCAGTCTGAACGGCGCCGTCTCCTCGAGCTTCGCAGCCTGCTTGAGGCTCGCCCATGTGTATTTCACTTCGGCGATATGCTGGCCGGCGCGTTCACCAACAAAGACGAACGGGTTGCCTTCAACGCGTGATTGTGCGCGCAGTATGTCGAGTGCGGGCGTGCCAAGGGGGCGCTCACTGCGTCCGCTCTTCGTGTCGGTGAGCACCGCCACCCCGCGATCGAGGTCGACCGCGTCCCAGCGCAGCGTTAACGCTTCCTGTTCACGCCATCCGGCCAGCGTGAGGAATCGTAGCGCGTCGAGAATGACCGGGTTGGACTTGCGGGGCAGGTGGGCCGTCTTGGGGCGATGCTTCTGTTTCGTCGCGTTCGTGGTCTGCTTGCGCAGCTTCAAGGCGGGGCGAATGCCCTCGGTGCCTGCGAGTTGAAATGCGACGCCAAGTCGCTGGTATTCCTCAACGCTCAGGCTCCGACCGCGCTTCACTTCGTCGTAGCGCTCGACCCCTTCGCACGGGTTGGTATGCTTTGCGCGATACCCGCGCCGCGCCGCCCACACACTGAACGACGACACCAAGTCCACCGCGCGATTCGCGGCGATCGGTGTTGCGCGGCGTTCAGCGTGCCAACGCGCGACCGTCGCCTCATCGACTGCAGTGACGCGCAGCTTGCCAAATGTCGGTGCCAGCAGCTTCTCCCACACGCGCTGATACTCGATGAGCGTGCGCGGCGCGATCTTGCCGCGCCGCTCGGCCAAGTATTCGGGGAAGACTTCGGCCAGCGTTCGACGCTGCACCGCGTCAACGTCGTCCCCCTGTGGGTCGCGTCCCTCCGCCAACCGCGCCGCGGCCGTGACGGCCAATGCGCGCGCCTGTTCGGTGGTGATCGTCGGGTAGACCCCGAGGATCATCCGGCGCGAGCGTCGCGTGTCGGGCGTGCGGTACTGGTAGATGAAGTTGCGGCGGCCCGTGGAATAGACCCGCAACCCGAACAAGGGGACATGGCTATCCCAGACGATCGTTTCGCCCGTGGCGGGGACCTTTGCGGCCTCCACGGTGCGTTTCGTGAGCTTGACGGGCTCTCTGAGGTTGTTCGCCGTCGGTTCCTCGATTCTGCTTTCGGACGCTGAGCGAAAGCAAATTGGCGGGAATTGGAGGGTAGCGCCGAAGTGGCTCCATAGTACTCACGCCGTCGGTTTCCCCTCTCAAACAGTGACTTCAAGAGTATAGGAAAGTACTGGATGGAACGCAATGGTAAGCCATGCTCTCTGACCCTGAATCAGAAGGTTCCAGGTTCGAAACTTGGACGGGCAATTTGCCAAGACATTGCAGTGAAATCACTAGCCTCGGCGTGTCGCCGGGGCTTTGTGTCAGAAAGGCGAACCGGAAGAACACCGGAAGATAAAGGTGCTGTTTCGCGGCTACCGCTTCATTTTATTTGCGAGGGCTTACTCACTCGGCGAATCCCGCGCACATTCCCTCAAGGTTGCGGAACTCGCAACTCCCGCGTGTTTAGATCAGTAGGACGATTGACGGAAGGCTGGCTCGGCGGGCACCTAGAGGATTGATGGCAGAAATCGAAGCGAAGGACGACAGTGGCGCGCGCTTGGTTCGGCTTGAATGGGGCACTCCGTCCACCATGCCGATGATTGCGGCCGATGAGGTCTTTATTCAGGACCTCGGAGACCGAGTATTCCTCACGTTTGGACAGCTTCAACTGCCGCTGTCGACGACCCGTGTGCCCGAGGAAATTCAGGTAGTCCCTGTTGCAAGGCGTCGTTCTCACTCGCGACGCGATGCAGAAATTTCGCGCCCTAATTGCTGATCGCGCGAACGATCAGCCGGAGTCGCCCAACAAATGACGCCTGCAGTCGCAAAGCTCCCCCGTGTTCTGCGCAGCTACTCCACCACGACGGTGGCTAGCGTTACGGTGGCGAGTGGACGAACGACACTTGGCGAGGTCGCCAGTATACCCGCCAACGAACTTTGGCTGTTCCTGAATTCCTGCGCGCGGGAAGATCTCGCGGTGGGAATCGAGCAGGCGACAGCAGGCCGCATCACTCCTGTCGAGTCCTTCGCGGAATTCGCGGATATCGAGCTTGATGACTAATGCCATTCGGCATCCGCCGAACAGAACGGGCCGTGGCGCAAATGCAGGAGTTGGAAAGGAGCGATCCGAAGCGTCTTAAAAAAAGGTCAGGAAGACGCTCGCGTTTCTCGACCAGAATCCTCGTCATCCGAGCTTACAGACGCACGCCTATGACTCGATCGTGGGCCCCAACGGTAAAAAGGTCTGGGAGGCCTACGTCGAGAACAAGACTCCTGCGGCGTTCCGTGTGCTTTGGTGTTACGGCCCGGGGGACAAGGAAATCACAGTGCTGTCAGTGACGGCGCACCCGTAGCGTCGGATCCGTGAGATGATCGGCACCTTGAACGCCGCCGGACTAATCCCGTGTGAAGGAGACGACAGATGGATAGCTGGTCAATCGACCAAAAACGACGGCACTACTTAACGCTGCCTTGGACCGTGAGCGTGACGTTAGAGGACGGCGATTTTGTTGGACGCATCGCGGAATTTCCTGGGCTCGTGGCGGTGAGCGAGACCGAGCGCGAATTGCCGCAGGAGCTCTACGCGGCGCTAGATGAGTGGCTTGATGCGTTGCTGCAGCATGGAGATCCGGTGGCGATTCCGGTCGACGTGACGCTTCCCTGGGACCGCGGGGACGCGCCGAACGACGTGGTGAGGCCGCAGTTTGCATTGGCCGCTGCGTACGACGCGGACGGGTTTCAGTCAGTGATCGCGCGCTCGAGCGCCGCTACCCGTACGGCCGTCGCCGCTGCCTGACTTTGGCATCCAGACACCGGTGAAAACGGGGCCCTCCTTCGGTGGCCCCGTTTCAGTTTCGCGGCTCCCAAGAAGTGAGGGAAGAGCAAACCTGTGGCGCCTCTCGAAGAGGTGGCTACGGCTTCCGCTCGTGATAGCCGGCGGGCGGCGCAAACATGTCCGCTGACACCTCGCCACGAGTAATACTCTTCACCTCGTTCGCGACCGTCATCAACGTCGCCTGCTTGGCTGGCGCGGACTGCTTATCGGTCTGGTTCTCCTGTTTACTGGCGTTCTCGGCGGCCGTCTTGAGAGCGCCCATCATGCCCCGCAATCCGCCGCCTGCGGGCTTCTCGTCTTTTTTGGCGGCGCCTTCCTTGGCCGCCGCGACCCCATCGCCCAACGTAGTCTGACGGTTGAATTCGACGCCGACCGGCACGAGCACGACGTGCGTGACACTGCGGAGTGCGATCCCAGGTACTTTCGCGAGTTCCTTCGCGGCCGCCTCGAATCCGCCCTTGAGACGCGGATCGCCCGACATGGCAGCCTGCAGTCCCTGTGTCTGCTCACGGAATTCCTGACCCACTTTCTGCGCATACGCACGCTGGAATTCACGCAAAGCCGCAATCTGCGGCGAGTCCTTCGAAATCCATTGGTCCATAAGAAACACCATGCTGCCGACGGCTTCGTCCTTCTTGCCTTCAGACGCGACTTCGCCTTCCAGCGTGATCGTAATGAACATGCGCTCGGCGTCGTAGCCGGAAATCTTTTCGCGCTGTCCGGGACGATCCACAGCGACTTTGTACGTCACTTTCAACTCGTCGTCCGTTGTCTTTGGATCCTTGGTTTTTTCCTTCGCTGCCGGCTGCTTCGTCGACTGTGTTGCTTGCTGCATCGCCGTCGCCATCTCGGCAAAGGTCATCGAGCTATACGACTTCTGCTTGTGGTCGATGCTGATGATCCGCCCGGCGTCCGCGTCGATGATAGCGCCACTGATCGCGGATTCCACTCGCATCCGATGGCCGGATAGGTACGAGGTGGTCACGATATCCTGCATGCTGCCGCCGCCGAACTTCGCGGCGATGTTGGCCGCCGCACCGAGCGCCCCAGTGAGGCGGACATCGGAAACACTTTGTACCGTGACGCCCTGTCCGAATATCGCGCTGGGGAGCGCGAGGGCGATGATCAGTAGCGCGGAATACACAGGCGAACGCATAAGAGACTCCCGTGCCAAGTGAGAAGGCGTGCGACGAGGCCACATGGTCAATATGCGCGGCTTCAGCTGGAAATGGACCATCGCTCATGTAGTTCAAACCACAGGGAGGGTCCGGTGAAGAAAACCAGGGTTCGGGGCTGCGACATGCTGCGTGCACGCAACACTGCGTGCGCTCCTGTGACGATAGTTGGCATCGAAAGATCTGCATATGCAGGTGTTGACCCTCTGGCGCTACTCGTAAAGCGTTGGAGCAGTTTATCTTGCGACACAGTTCTCGCAGAAGTTTGGTCAACCAGGACAGGGGCACACGGCTTGCTACTAATTCTATGATAGCCGTCCGTTTCGTCTGCGGGTTAACGCCGACACGCCCTTAATTCAAGCTTTCCATGACGGCAAATGTTTTAGTCACCGGTGGCGCAGGTTACATCGGTAGTAACGCCTGCAAAGCTTTGGCTCAGGCAGGACTACACCCAGTTACGCTCGACAACCTCACCTACGGCCATCGCTCTTCGGTGCGCTGGGGGCCGTTCATTGAGGGTGACCTAGCCGACGACGATCTCGTGCGACGGGTGCTCCGCGACTATCGGATCGACGCTGTTGTGCACTTTGCAGCGTTCGCGTACGTGGGAGAATCCATGTACGAACCTGGCCGGTACTTCCTGAACAACGTCAGCAACAGCGTCGGACTGCTGAACTCCATGCAGGCCGAAGGTGTGGAGCACATCGTATTCTCGTCGACCTGCGCCACGTACGGAGTGCCGGACGTGACGCCCATCGACGAGCACCATCCGCAGCGACCCGTGAATCCTTACGGCGAGTCGAAGCTGACCGTCGAGCGGGTGCTGCATTGGTTTTCGCAGGCACGCCAGATGCGCTACGTGGCGCTGCGCTACTTCAATGCCGCAGGCGCAGACCTCGATGGTGAGATCGGCGAGTCGCACGATCCTGAGACGCACCTCATTCCTCTCATCATCGATGCGGCGCAGGGCCGTCGACCGGCAGTGTCGATCTTCGGCACCGACTACGACACGCCCGATGGCACCGCGATTCGCGACTACATACACGTAGCGGATCTGGCGCGCGCGCACGTCTTGGCGCTTCGCTACCTGCTTGCAGGTGGAACGAGCAACTGCGTCAACCTGGGCACAGGA
>JANLVM010000478.1:0-2883 GCA_031364015.1 Gemmatimonadaceae bacterium | reverse complement strand
GCTCTGGGCTGCGACGATGATCGAGCGGACGATATCGTGGAACAACTTCGCGGCGGGATTCGCATGCCGACGCGCGAGTTCAGCACGCTCATGCCGCCCGCACCAGCGCGAAAGGGCTAGGCGCTACAGACGTTCCACGCCGGGCCTTCCGTGTTGCGCACGCCAGCGCGACGCCGTTTCAATGGGCGCACCGGGCTTGCTGACATAGCCCACGCTTCGGAATTCCGACAGCCACTGCGACTGGTCAATCGTGCAGCTGATGTAGCCGCGACGGTTTTCATGCCACTTGATGTGCGGATTCTCGCTCAGCTGCGTGCGCGTACGCTCGCTGAGTGCGGCCGCGCCATCGCCACCGGAACTGATACTCGTCGCCACGAATTCTGCCGCCACCACCGGACGATCCGGACGCGAGAAGTCGCTACGCAACTCGTTCACCCAACTGCTGTGAATATCTCCCGTGAGCACGATGGTGCGATTGGCTGCGCGCTGCGCGATGGTGTTCAGCAGGCGGTCGCGCGCTGCGGGATACCCGCCCCATTGATCGAGTGACACACGCGTTTCAGTGCCTGGACCGCTATCGTACGGGCCCACCATGATCTGATTGCCCAGCACTTGCCAATGCGATTTGGATGCGCCGATTCCGTTGAGCAACCACTGTTCCTGCGCCGCACCCAGGACGGTACGCTTAGGGTCGGCCCAGTTGTCACAGGGCACGGTTCTGGTACCGTCTCCACATGCTTGATCGTCGCGATACTGTCGCGTGTCCAGCATCCAGAATCGCGCCAACGCGCCCCAATTGATGGTGCGCGTAATGTTAAGATCGGCCCATGACGTCACGCGAGGGACACGCACCGGCTGGTGCTCCCACCATGCCTGATACGCCGCCGCTCGGCGCGCCCGCATCTGGTCGACCGACTCCATGTCGTTCTCGCCGCTCAGCCCTGCGTAATTGTTGTCGACCTCGTGATCATCCCAGGTGACCACCCAGGGACACCGCGCGTGCGCGGCCCGCAATGCGGGGTCGGACTTGTACTGCGCGTATCGACGCCGATAGTCATCGACGGTGCGAATTTCCAACCCTTGATGCTTACGCAGCGCGTCCACGGGACTCGAGTATTCATAGATGTAGTCACCCAAATGCGCCACGAGATCGAGATCTTCCTTCGCCATATGCTCGAAGGCGGTAAAGAGTCCCTGATCCCAACGTTGGCAACTCGCGACGGCCAGTCGCAGTGGTGTCATCGCACCATCGGCGGGCGCCGTGCGGAATTTGCCGATCGGGCTTGTCGCCTGGCCCACCTGAAAGCGATAGAAGTACCAGCGATCGGGGGCGAGCCCGTCCACGTTCACATGCACGCTATACGAAAGTTCCTCAGCCGCCGTCGCGCGACCGCTCTTCACGATCCTCTTGAAGCTGTCATCGTCAGCCACTTCCCACACGACCACGGTACGATCGCCCATGCCCCCATCTGGCTCGAACGGCCGCGGCGCGAGTCGCGTCCACAGCACACCGCCGGTGGCGGTGGGATCGCCGGACGCGACGCCCAGGGTGAACGGATCATCAACGAGGCGCGGGCGGGTCGTCACGCGCCAGACGTTGGGGACGACGGCGCACAGGGCGGCGGCGCGCGTCACATCGGAAAGAAAGTCTCGGCGGTCCATAGTGCATATCCTACCGCTTGAGGTGTGTTCGCGAGAGAGGGGCTCGCCATCCGTTGCCGTGCCGATACGCGAGGCGCAGTATTGACCAGTCGAATTTACCATGCGCCCCTTCCCATCCATCATGTCCGAGAACGTCCCGTCAAGTCTCGTTCCGCGTGACCTCGGTCCGGCGGTCCGCTTTCCGCCACCCATTCTCTTCGTTGGCGGATTCGCACTCGGCGCGCTGCAATCGCGCTTGTGGCCGCTGGTCGCGCCTTGGGGCGATGGTGCCTGGACGGTTGTGGCGGGTGTACTGTTGGCGCTCGCGGGTTTGATGCTCGCGGTCACGGGCGTGGTCACGTTTCGACGCGCGAAAGTCTCGGTGTATCCAAATCGCCCCGCCCGATCATTGGTGACGCACGGCGTGTATGCGTACACGCGCAATCCCATGTATGTCGGATTGACGACGGTGTATCTGGGCGGCGTGCTGGCAACAGGCCTGATGTGGCCATTGATATTGCTGCCCGCTGTACTGGCGGCCCTGGTGGTGTTCGTGATACGACGTGAGGAGCGACATCTCGCTGAGCGATTTACTGTGGAGTACACGGTCTACTGCGCTCGAGTGCGGCGATGGATATGATCCGCCGTACTTCCAGTCATTCCGTCTGTTGGTGCGGAGTTGCGCGCGTACTTGGCGGACTTGTGTTGCTTTCCGCGTTGGCCTCTCCGTCGCGCCTCCACGCGCAAGCTACGCCCAGCGTCGTACCTCGCAACGGACTGGTTATTACGCGCTCCACACGCATCACCGCTGGAACATTTCGTCTGCCGGCGCCCGCGTCGCTGGATAGCGCGCTGATTACCGTGCGCGGCGACGACATCACCCTCGACATGCGCGGTGTGATGTTGGAAGGCGTTGCGCCATCGTCCGACCCCGACCAGGCGCGCGGCGTGGCCATTCGCGTAGAGGGCGGTCGAAATGTCCGCATCGTTGGCGCTACCGCGCGCGGATACAAGATCGCGCTACTGGCGCGTCGAACACAGCGCCTGGTCCTTGACAGCAACGACTTCTCCTACAATTGGAAACCGCGGCTTTTTAGTCTGGTAGAACACGAAAGTCTCACCGACTGGTTGTCGTATCACAAGAACGACGCCGACGAGTGGTTGCGCTTTGGCGCGGGGATGTATCTCGCGGACGTGCGCGGCGGTACCGTCAGCATCAGCCCACCGCGCCGCTCGTCGAAC
>JANLVM010000474.1:0-4319 GCA_031364015.1 Gemmatimonadaceae bacterium | reverse complement strand
CCGGCCTGCGCCCGTTGAGCGTCGCGAGTGGACGATCGTGTCAGACGTGCAGGCCATTGCGCCGATTGTCGAGACGGTGCAAGCGCTGTGTGTTACGCAGGGGTTTCCCGCGCACCAGTGCCGCTTGAATATTCCCGTGGCGCTCACGGAGGCGTTGTCGAACGCCGTGTTGCGTGGCAACGCGTGCGAGCCGCTGCGGCGCGTGCATATCAGCGTCGTCCTCGACGCCACACAACTGATGGTCGACGTCACCGATGAAGGCGACGGATTTGATATGGACGCCATGCACCGCACCCCCGATGCGTCGGACTGGTTGGAGCGTGAGGACGGACGGGGGCTCTTTCTCATGCGATCACTGATGGATCGCGTGGAAAGTCGAATGTCCGACGCGGCGCACGGGCATACCCTTCGGTTGACGTTACATCGCGCATGAGTGACGTGGCCGCGCTCCTGGCGGCGTTTCGCGACGCCACCGGGCGAGAGGCCGCACTCTGGGAACGACGCGACGGGTTTGTCGCGCCGACATTGCTCGGCGCGTCGACGGCAGCGTTTGGCGAGCGCACCTAAGCGGGTTCGTTGGCGTGGGATGCGCAGGGATGGGCCCAAGCGCATGGCGTCATGGCGTATCTCACCAACACCGGTGACAGTGTCGGCTGGTTGATTGTGGAGCCCGGCCTGTCGGACGAGCCGGACCGACTGCTGGCTCGACTGATCCCGTATGTGCGACGGCTCACACACGAGCGCGATGGCGCGGCGCAGGAACTGGTCGGGCGCGACGAAGAGATCAATCTCTTGTATGCCATCAGTGAACTGCTGGGCGGGACGACGTCGGTCGAGAGTGTCGCGGACACGCTGTTGCGCGAACTCGCGTTAACGGTCGGAGCCACGCGAGCGGTCTTTCTCCGCACCAACCGCGCCCGGACAAAGCTCAGGCCGATCGCCACCATGGGTCTGGGCGAAACGCCGTACCCACTCGTCGCGCTGGACTCGGCATCGCACATCGCGGCGCGGGCCTTTCGCAGCGCATCGGCGTGCACGGAGGAGGGTGTTGCCGCGCGCGAGGCAGATCCTGTCCTGAGCGCTAACGGCGACGCGGTGCTGGCCGTCGCCATCACGCGACCGAGTACCGGGATCGGTATTACCGGACCGCATCCAGCCATCACCGCTCGACGACTCAACTCGGCGTCGCTGGAGAATATCATCACGGTGCCGCTGGGAGTGCTCGTGCTGGGTGGGCGCCGCGCTGGGACATCGTTTCGGGCGGGCGATCGCAAGCTTGCCAGTGCGATTGGCACACAGATTGGGGCGGCCATGCACAACGCCGCGCTGGTTCGCACGGCAGTCGAGCGTCAGCAACTCGAGCGGGAAATGCGGTTGGCGCACGATCTTCAACTCAAGCTGTTACCGCGTACGACGGTGGTCCTGCCCGAAGCGCGCGCCGCCGCGCGCGTCGTGCCCGCAGAAAGTGTGGGTGGCGATTTCTTTCTATTGGCCCGACTCGACCGTGACCGCACCGGCGTGCTGATAGGAGACGTCGCCGGTCACGGGTATCAGGCCGCGTTAGTCATGGCCCTCGCGTTGAGTGCCGCCGCGATTCACGTCCAGGCCGCGTTCGATCCGTCCATCGCGATCGCGGCCGTGCAGCGATCATTGGCCGAAGAATTGGCGTCAACCGAAATGTCACTGTCGCTGTGCTACGTCGTGATCGACAGTCGAGCCAGCGAGATCCGCTTCGCGAATGCCGGTCATCCGCACGCGTTTCGCGTGGGCCGCGACGGGGACTGCACGCGCCTCGCCGCGATTGCCCCGCCCATCGGCTTCAGTGATGCACCCATTGAGGAGTGCGTGATGGCGTGGCGCCCGGGCGATCGTGTGGTGTTGTTCACCGACGGCCTTACCGACGCGCTCAATGCGCGCGATGAACGCTTGGGCGAACGTCGAATCCTCGAGCTCCTCGCGGGCATGACCAACGACGAGTCACCGGACGACATGCTCGCGCGTCTGGTGGGCTTGGTGGAGCGGCATGTAGCCGGCACGCCGCTGCGCGACGACCTGGCCGCCGTGATTGTGGATCGGCCAACGTGAGTCAGCGTCGTCATCGACCGGTGGCGTCGGGAGCACCACCGACGCCGAAGCTTCCGGCGCCGCGAAAGCGCTTCGGTCAGCACTTTCTGAAAGACACCCGGGTTCTTGACGCGATCGTAAAAGCGCTGGGACCACTCGCCGATCGCACGGTGCTGGAAATTGGCCCAGGCCGGGGTGTGCTCACTGATCGCCTGGTGGAGCGAGCGGCGCGCGTCGTTGCGGTCGAAGTCGATCGCGACTTGGTGGCGCACCTTCGATCGCGGTATGCCGATCACCCGCACGTGGAGATTGTCGAAGCCGATGTGCTCACGGTGTCGCTGGCCGAATTGGCCGGCGGTCCGTACGTGTTGGCTGGCAACGTCCCGTACTACATTACGACGCCCATCGTGTTTCATGCGCTGGAGCGTCCGCGTCCCGATGTAGCGGTGTACCTGGTGCAGAAAGAAGTCGCCGACCGCCTGGCGGCGCCTCCCGGTGACAAGATTTACGGCGCGCTGAGCGTGAACGTCCAGGCCGTCGCCGATGTAGAACTGGTGCGCCGCGTTGCACCGTCAGCGTTCCAACCTGTGCCAACCGTGGACTCCGCCGTGGTGCGTATTACTCTACGCGTAGTCCCCGTGATCGAGCCGGAACTCGAAGCACGATTTCGCACGTTCGTCCAAGCCGCCTTCGGGTTACGGCGCAAACAGCTGGTGCGCGTGATACGAACAGTGACGGGCCTCGATCCGGAACGCGCGGCGGCCGTGATTGCATCGTGCGGACTCACCAATGACCTGCGTCCGGAAGTCCTTACCGCGGAAGATTTCTCGCGGCTGGTACGCGCGGTCGTGCGCACCGTCCAGGTCTAGGCAGCCCCGCGGTCCCTCACGTTGTTCGTGAGGGCGAAGGACAGACCTTCGAGTTCCATGGCCATGTTGACCGACTTGAGCGACACCTCGGGCGGCACCGTGACGTGCGTGGGTGCGAAGTTCAAAATGGCGCGAATGCCCGATGCAACGATCCGGTCCACCACGTCCTGCGCGTCGTCCGACGGAATGGCGAGCACAGCGATTACGGAGTCTTCCATGCGCATGTCCGACTCCAGCACTGCGATGTCGCGCACGACGGCGTCGCCCCACGACTGCCCAATCTTGGATGGGCTCTTGTCATAGACTCCCACCACCCGAAACCCGCGCAGACGAAAGCCGTCGTAGTTGGCAAGGGCCGCGCCAATCTTCCCGGCCCCAACGATCACGATTTTCCATTCGCGCTCAAGGCCAAGGATCTCGCGCAGGCGAGCGGTCAGTTCGTGTACGGGATAGCCCAAGCCGCGCTTGCCAAAAGAGCCGAAAAACGACAGGTCCTTTCGAACTTGCGCCGACGTCGTATGACAAAGCTGCGCCAGCGCATCGCTGGAGGCGGTATTCTGGCCACTGGTATCGAGCGCCTCCAGGTACCGGAGGTACATCGACAAGCGACGCACGGTAGAGTCGGCTATTCGTTTCACGGGAGCTTGTGAAATACTTCACAAAGCTAGAACGCACTTCCACGATTTACTAGCCGGTACGCATCGCTATCTTGCCCGAGCATGGCCTTATTCTCCCCAGCACACTCACCCATCGGCACGGTCGTGGGACGTCGACCGACCACCCTCTCAGCCCGCGCGGCAGAGCGGCTGGCCCGAGGACCACTCGATGCGCTCACGCTCATGCGCGACGTCTGTCAGGTGGATCGCCTCCAGCACGACGCCGCAGAACGCATGGCGCTGGCACTGCTCTCCAGTCACGAGGAGTTTGTGCAGTTGCCGTCCGGACACTGGGCGCTTCGCGCGCCATCGGTTCACGCTCACGTCCCGTCACTTGCCGGGCCAACGAACAGCGAATCGGCTGGCGTGACCAATGCGTTGTCCCATGTGGCCTTTGCGGTCGTCGACGTCGAAACCACGGGAGTGCGCTCAGCCCGTGGCGACCGCGTCACTGAGATAGCGATCGCTCGCGTGCACGCCGGAGACATCGTCGAAGTGTACTCGCAGCTTGTCAATCCTGAGCGACTCATTCCGGCGCACATCACGGCGCTAACGCAGATCACGTGGGCCATGGTAAAGGATCAGCCGTGCTTCCGACACGTCGCCGAACAAGTGACCGGTCGCCTGGCGGGCCACGTGTTCACCGCGCACAACGCCGCGTTCGACTGGCGCTTCGTGAGCGACGAATTAGGACGGGGCGGCGTACGTCTGGCCGGTCCGCGACTGTGTA
>JANLVM010000401.1:0-3244 GCA_031364015.1 Gemmatimonadaceae bacterium | reverse complement strand
ATCTCAACGCGTTCGCGCGATCGACATTTGCGACGTGCGACGCCGTGTTGACGGAAGCGTGTTTTCACTTGCCTCACTCGTCGCAGCGGCTGCGCCTGCGAGACCTCCTCGACGAACTCGCCATCGAGTCGCTTCCGGCGTTGCCGGATAGCTCATATCGCGACGAAGTGTTTGGTTGGCTCGCCAAGTACGCCGAGCATGAGCCGGATTGGGCGGATGCGTGCCTCGCTGTTGTGTGCGGCCGCAATTCCAAGGCCAAGGTCTGGACGTACGACGGCGAGTTTCGCACGACGTGGCGCCGCCCCGACGGTACGCGGATTCCGCTTGCGACGGCGTAGTCTGTTCCGAAAGCCACGCGAGCGAGCCGAACTGTTTCTGGACATGGACTGAGCAACTCGGCGCGCGGGTTGGTCCGCGGCGCGCGCAATGGGCGCGACACCTTGCATGACTACACCCGGCGGCACTATCCGTCCAGGCACGATCTATAGCCGCGACAGCACGCTGGCGTTGATCCAAAATGACATGACGTTCCAGTGGGGGCGCTGCACAGGTGCCGGTCCAGGAACCACGACGTGCACATACACCGTGAAGATCGGACGGACGGTCACCCTGGTGGCCACCGACGTGGCCGCGGCGGTCTCGGTGGATGTGAACACATTTGCCGCCGACCTGCCGGATCCGCGCACCATCCAATCGCAGTTCGCCAGCTGGAGTGCGCCATGTGCAACACCTGAGCGCGGCGTGTGCGCACCACGACGCGTCGCACGAGTCCTGCGGCTATCACGTACTTCGAAGATCTCTGACACACCGCGCGAGAAGTCCGGCCGCCCCCCCGGTCAACGTGTCGTCTGCTTACGCTCCCGTTTTCTTTCCAAGTAGCTCGCCGCGCTTAGTCGACGGGAGCAATTCCTTCGAAGATCTCGGCGACGATGCAGGAAAAGTCCGGCAACACGTTTCCACCGGACAACGTGTCGTCATCATGGAGCAACACCACGGCCGCGTCCGACGAAATCACCATGACCGTCCGACGCATCGGATCGATCACCCACATGAGCGCCGTGCCCGATCTCATGTAGTCGTCAATTTTTTCGTCGAGCTCTGACGCGGTCTCGCTTGGAGAGAGCACTTCGATGGCCAGATCGGGTGCAAACTTGAGCAGCCCTGGACCGACGCCGTTTGGCGGGAGTCGGTTGGCGTGCACGAAGGATGCGTCGGGTACACGCACTGTGCGCGGCAACTGCAGCAACTCATAACCAACGCCATCAGCCCACACGCGGCCAAGGCGCGCGCGTTTGACGTGAGCCGACAGCAAGACGACCATATTGGTTGCAGCGCAGCCGTGCGGGCCGCCAGGCGGCGGACTCATACGGAGCTCACCACGCACGAGCTCCGTCTTTACGCCCTCGGGCGACGGATGCACGAGAAATTCGTCGACCGTCATCAACATGACGAGTCCACGCGCAGGACGTGCCATAGGGGACTCCGCTCAGCGGCCATACGGGAAGCGTACGCTCGGCGCACAGAGTTGTGCAAGCAGGCATTCGACACGATACCGCTGCAGCCCACAAATCACGTCACCGTTAACGTGCACACCGTATCCTTTCGCCGTGCTCGCACGCTGCGCGGTGACTTAGGCGAAAGCGTTGTCACGTCGAGACCCGTGACGGCTCGCGGCGCTTCTAACTGGCACTCGCGCTGGTGGTCGCGGCATGTCTGGCGCGGTGGCCATGGGACTGCCAATGTGGCTTCGTCTGCCGTCGTTCGGGATAACCGCACCAGGAGATGCGTCGACGGGTGGGCACATTGGCGCGACGTGGTTCGACACACGTACTGCCACTGCTCAAACTCCCGATTCCCGGTGCGGCAGGCGTGGCGCGTTATGCTCGGCAAAGCCTTGGCGAGGCCGCGCAATCGTTACACGCGCGCAACGCAACTGCGCGAGGCGTCGCGCGTGTGCGCGTGGAGCGGCGCTACGTGTTGCGCGTTGCGCTCACACCGCTGGTGGTGCTGTTCGGTCTGATGCTTCCCGGAGTGATCGCCGGAGCGCTGACTCGAACGCGAGTGCGCGTCTGATACGCTGTTGTCGATCACGTCGGAGTTCCCCCCCCCACTGGTGCCGAACACGGCGGTTCCTGCTTGCGTGCTGAATCGCGTCGGGATCAGCGATGAGGTACGGCGGTGGTCGCGGCCGCTACTTCTCGCCGCGCGAGCTCGATCGCATGCGCATTCACCTACCGCTTTCGCCGTTCGACTACAAACGCGGTTCCTGGTGCGTCCAGTCGCATAGCCGCCCCGGCCGCGACGAGCTAGCATAGGCTGTCCCACTCCCCCGGAACCCCGCTGCCGACCTCCGACCTGCGCGACCAGCTCCAAGCGACCCTGACCGGCAGCTACACCATCGAGCGCGAACTCGGCGGCGGCGGCATGGCGCGCGTGTTCGTGGCCGAGGAGACCGTGCTCGGTCGTAAGGTCGTGATCAAGGTGCTCCCACAACGCCCGACCATTCTGTTCAGTGCTGGAGACTTCGTCGGCGTGGGCGCGTCACGCCGGGACCCGGGACTATCGCGCCGGACGATCAGCGATTTCTGATGATTCGTTGTGCGAGGGGTTTGGCGAGCGCACAATTGGTTATCGTCGAAAATTGGTTCAGGGGAATCAAGACCACGGCGCTGCGATGATGAGATGTTAGCCAACGAACTGCGCGAGAGCCTTGGGCGCGCCCTCGGCGACGCCTACACACTCGAGCGTGAATTGGGCGCGGGTGGGATGGCGACGGTTTTCCTTGCCCTCGATGTCAAGCACAAGCGAGAGGTCGCGCTTAAGGTGCTGCATTCCTGGTTGGGAGTTGGCATCGGCCGCGACCGGTTCTTGCGCGAGATCGAGCTCACAGCGCGTCTGCAGCATCCCCACATCCTTCCGGTCTTCGATTCAGGGACGTCGGACGATTATCTCTGGTATACGATGCCGTACATCGAGGGTGAGACGTTGCGAATGCGCCTCACTCGCACCGGACGGCTTTCGCTGTCCGAGGCTACGGCAATCGCGCGTGATGTCGGCGCGGCGCTCAGCTACGCGCACGAGCGGGGGGTCGTGCATCGCGACGTCAAGCCTGAGAACATTCTTCTCACGGTGCAGGGCGACGCGCTTGTGGCCGACTTCGGAATCGCCAAGGCTCTCGAATCGGCAGACAAACACCTCACAGCGACCGGCCTCGGGGTGGGTACCCTGAGCTACATGTCGCCCG
>JANLVM010000377.1:0-5435 GCA_031364015.1 Gemmatimonadaceae bacterium | reverse complement strand
TCTCAATGAGCGTGCTGTCCATGCGCAATCGATACTTGCCATCACGTCCCGGTGCCGCCTGCGCGACCACGGCAATCAGATGGAGGGCGGGCTGTACGGGATGTGACGGATCGAGGCGATTCCATTCGGCCACCTCGCGATCCAGTCGACGGAGCATGTCGTCGGTTTCGTACTCGCCAAGGATACCCATCCGTTTTGACAACGGATTGCCATAGAACGCGATGATGCGTTTGGCAGGCAAAATAGATCCTGGCAGGGTCGCTGGCATTCTCGGCGGCCACAACGAGTCCAGGTCACTCCCAGCGTTCTTGTAGGCGAGGTGCTTGTCACCAGCGACGGGACCCAGCGCGCCGCGCGGACGCGCTGGCGACCTCGAGGTGTCGCTCCTTTGGGGTTTCGCCGTCGCGCTCTTCTTCGCGGTCGCTGAACCCTTTGCACCGCTCGACTTGGTGGGCTGGGTGCTCTGCACGGTCGCGTCAAGCAGTGCCGGTGTCGCGGACGTCAATGCGGCGAGCGCTGCGCATGTCAGCAGCGCGCGGCGGGCAACGAAAGTTGGTATCAGGGGCATGCTGGAAAGATCACTTACTCGGGCCGCGGGTTACAGCGCTGTCGGCCGCCAATTTACGCTTGGCTCGCCGGAGTTTGATCTCACGATCAATGCCGAGACCCAAGGTGCCTCTGGCCTCGGCGCGCACCACCAGCCAGCGAGGCTCGGCGACGACGTCCAGGAGCCGACCTCTCGTCACACTTCCGGTGAGAGAAACGCCGTCCGCCAGGTCGCGATTAAGCGCTCGCTCCACTTTGTCGCGTGTCTCTTCAAGTAAGGGCTCAATGGGAACGCGCGCCCGGGTGCGCAGCTCCGTCAACATGTCGCCTTTCTTGAGCCAGGCCAAACCGCGCACCAGCGCGCTGGCGGTCGCCACATCGAAGTCCAGATCGGGCACGGTGAGCATGCGGGACGCGGTGTCGATTTGAGGCGTGCCCACAAAGTACGCATCGCCGCTGATTGCACCTTCCATGCCAAGTGCCAAAACGACGCGACCGTCACCGAGCGGATAGAAACGCGCCCGTTTCACCTCGATGCGTCGACCAAATCGGCTGAATCGACGGCCAACGAGTTGCTTGGCCAGCAAGGCGCTCGCGGCGTCATACCCGAGCAAACCCTCCAACATCAGATGCGCGCTGTCCCCTACGGCGAGATTGGCGGGCACCAACGGGGGAAGCGTGGTGGTGATATTGGCGGGGCGCGCTCCGTACACCAACAACGGACGCGCGTACAAGCGAACATCGGCCACGAGCGCGGTATCTTCGAGCCGCAATCCACCCAGACGCACTTCGTCCGGCGCCAGTACCAGCCAGAGGCTGTCGTTGACCCGAATACTCTTGTTCAGAAGGTTGTACCATTTTTCAACACGCGTACGCAGATCGAAACCGCGAATTTTGCGATCGACCGCGGGCAAGCGGCGCTGTAGCTGCGGACGCAGCGCGGCAACCACGCGATCGGTCACGTCGATCTTGAACAACGTGACTCGACATTCATCACGCGCTGTTTCCGTCACAGGTTTAAGCGAGCGCACCCGCGACGTGGCTTTGATCTCCCAGTTGGCGTTGACCTCGATGTCGGTCGCAATGACGACGCGAACGCGTGGCTTGGTACTGTCAACACCGCACGACGCGCTGACGGTGGGCCCGATGACTGGATTGTACCAGCCACGCCCCTCGTACGTGACGATCGTCGCGAGCGTGATGCGCGTGCCATCGAACTCCACATTGAATGGCGTACGCGTCGCGGCAAACGCGAAGGACTGCCGCGTGTTTGACGGGACGGTGATTTGCTTTTGCATATCACCAAAGCGCCGCGGCACAGACTGCTCGAGCGCGGTCAGCATGGGCTCGAGCGCGTAGCTGATCGGTGCGTCAACAATCGAGGGCGAGATTGGCGGCAGGACTTTCCGCGCCACAGGACCCGAGCCTAACGTGGCGGCCTCTGGCGCTCGCGGCGACAGGGCATCGGAACCACAGCCGGTCAGGAGGACAGCTCCCGCCAGCACGGTACACATACCAGACATTAAGCGCATACTGAATAGCTTACCCGGTTTCCGGCGACTTCACCATCCCTCGCCTTTCCCTTCCCGCATATCCTATCTCTCCATGCACATCGATTTTGCCCTGCGAGTTGCCGTGGTCACCGGTGGCGCGAATGGCATCGGACTCGCCACGGTACGACGTCTCTCCGCGAGCGGGGCGCGCGTGGCTATTTGGGATCGAGCGCGCGACGCAGGGGATGCGGCAGTGCGCTCTTTGGCGTCGAGCGGTGCCGATGTCCTGTTCGTTGAGACCGACGTGACCAGTCGCGCGAGCGTCGACTCGGCCGTCGCTGCCACGCTGCAGCGCTTCGGTGGTATCGACATCCTCATCAACAACGCGGGCATTACTCGCGACGCGCAGTTGGTCAAGGTGAAGGACGGCGCCGTAACTGGCGGCATGAGCGAGAGCGACTTCGACAGCGTCGTGGCGATCAACTTGAAGGGTGTCTTTACCTGTACGCAGGCGGTGGTGCCGCAGCTGCTGGCGCGGGGGGGAGGGCGCATTATCAACGCCTCATCGGTGGTTGCCGTCAATGGAAACTTCGGGCAGACGAACTACGTCGCGACCAAGGCCGGCGTGATCGGCATGACGCAGGTCTGGGCTCGCGAGCTTGGTCGCCGCAATATCACGGTCAATGCGATCGCCCCCGGATTCATTGCGACGGACATGACACGGAAAATGCCCGAGTCCGCGCTCGACAGCATGTCGGCGCATACGCCAGCGGGGCGGTTAGGCACTCCCGAAGATGTCGCGAACGCCTACTGTTTCCTCGCGTCGGACTATGCGGCGTTTATCAACGGGGCAGTGGTGCACGTAGACGGCGGACTGGTCATTGGAACGTAGACTCACTTCGGTACGGCGTATTGCATCCGACTCATGATGATGGATGCCCGTCGCGTGGCAATCGATCCTTGGGGTGCCCAACGACGTGGCGATGGCAGAATCGCCGCCAACCGCGCGGCCTCTTCCCTGGTGAGCGCCGCCGCACTTTTCCTGAAATGCGCCCTCGACGCGGCTTCCGCTCCGTAAATGCCTGGGCCCCACTCCGCCAGATTCAAATACAGGTCGAGAATGCGTTCCTTCGTCAGCAACAACTCGAGCCACAAGGTGAGGTACAGTTCGAGTCCCTTGCGCACGTAGGAACGTCCGTTCCAGAGAAACACGTTCTTGGCTACCTGCTGTGTGAGTGTCGAGGCGCCGCGCAGTCTGCCGCCGCGGCGACGACGTTCGAGCGCCTGGTCAATCTCCACGAAATCGATGCCATGATGCAGATAGAACCGGTCATCTTCCGACGCCAGCACCGCGCGTCGCAGGTGAGGTGAGAGCTTCGCGCGTGCCACCGTCGTGTGCTTCGGCCAGATCGGCCGCGCACCCGTGAAGAGCCGCGTCATCGTTTGCTGTGCCATGACCGACGTCATCGGTGGCTGCACGAACGTCAGCAGCAGGATGGCCGGGACCGGCGACAGCAGGACCAGCACGCCCGCGACGATCACTCGTCGAAGCACGCGACGCCAACGGTTCTTCGGTGCGGCGCTCATGGCTCGCGCAGGTGAGTGGGCGTGTCAGGTGGCTGACGCCGCCAGCGTCGATGTTGCCAGAAGTACTGGTCCGGATACTGCCGAACATAGTGCTCGAGCATCTGGGTGTAGGCGAGCACGATGGCATCGATATCCGCTTCGCGATCGCCGGTTGGATGCACCGGGACCGGCTCGATGAGCACCGCGTACTTGCCGCTGCGCTCTCGAACAATGGCCACGAACAACACGGGTACGGCGAAGCGCAATGCGAACACGGCGGGCCCACGCGGCGTCTTCGCCGGGCGGCCAAAAAAAGGGACGAACGTGCTCGCCAACCCCAGCGCGTCGTGATCGCTCACGAACGCCACGCATCGATTGTCGCGAAGCGAGCGCGGCGTGCGGCGCACGGCGTCCTTGTCGTGAATGACTTCCATGCCGATCTTGCGGCGCGTGCGGTTGACGTACGCCTCGAAGATCGGGTTGGCCATGCCGCGAGCCACCACATCAATGGGAACGCCGCGTGCGGCGAAATACGCCCCGCCAAGTTCCCAGTTACCGAGATGTCCCGTCACGAGTATCACGCCGGTGCCCTGGGCGAGTCCTCGTTCCACGAATTCCCAGCCTTCAACCCGTTCCACCCGCTCCAAAATTTCCTTGGCGGACGTGCCGGGCATGGTCGCGGTTTCGATAGACGTGCGGCCCAGGCTTTCGTACGAGCGGCCCGCGAGGCTCACGACGGCCTCAGGCGATTGCCCGGGAAAGGCGGCGGCGATTTGTCGTTCCACGACGCCACCGCGGATGCCGAGTGGCTTGTACACCAGTCGAGCAATTCGACCGCCCACCCAACTCGCACCGCGCCATCCGAGCAGCCGAAGAACGCCCACGACCGCACGGGTCCCCGCGTACTCCAGGCGGTGCGACAGGGTCGGGGACTTCGTGCTGATAGCCATGGACGGCGAAACATAACAAAACAAACGCCGCGCCGATCGATTGATCGGCGCGGCGTTGACCTACTGAAGGCACGGTCTCGCGGCAGAATCCACCGCGAAACGACGCTCCTTTAGTTCGTAAGCATGATCAGCACGCGGCGGTTCGTCGCGCGCCCGTTGTCGGTCGTGTTCGGGGCGATCGGATCACCCTCGCCCGCCGTGCGAGCATTGACGCGTGAATCGGCGACGCCTTTCGACACGAGATACGCCTTGGCCTGATCAGCCCGATCCTGGCCCAGTTTCGTGTTGTACCCTTCGCTGCCAATGGCGTCCGTGTTGCCGGTGACGTCAATTGTCCGCGCTGAGTTCGCCGGTACGATGAGCGATTCGGCAATCTTGTCCAGGATGACCTTTGCTTCCGGCGTGATGTCGCTCTTGTTGAACGCGAAGTTGATCGCGCCAATCACAATCGACCGACCCGCCACGCCGGACCCAGGACCCCCCGCACCCGCGAGCCGCACGGTATCGATACGCGTGACATACTGGGTGTCACGCTGGACGCGAGTTACCGTCACGGTGTCGTACTGAATAACCGGCTTCGGTGGATTGCTGAAGAACGACAAGCTCAAGCCGGCCTGCGCGCCAAAATTCAGCCCTGTGGCGCGACCGACGGGTGTCGTATTCACGTCGGCCGGCAATATATACGTGCCGGTACCTTCGACGCGCGCGGACAAACGGTTGTTCAATACAAACCGGAGCCCAAGTAACCCCTGTGGTCCACCGCCGCGTGGAGCGACCTGGCGAACGCGACCGAAGGAGTGGTATGAGTAACCACCGCCGACCAGCAGTTTGACTTGGTTGGCGAGCGGATGATTGTAGGTGAGCCGGTACGACCACAGGG
>JANLVM010000359.1:0-1754 GCA_031364015.1 Gemmatimonadaceae bacterium | reverse complement strand
TTCAACGACAACAGTGAGGCCCTTGAGCAAGCGCGGTTGGAAGCCGGACTGGGAGACGACAGCCTGCGTCTGGCGCTCGCGCAACTCCCCGAGACACCGCCGCGTGATCAACCCGCCATCATTGTCTCCATCGCCGAACGACGCCTCTGGTACAAAGTCGGCGATAGTGTCCTGTTCTCCACCATGGTGGCGACTGGAAGCGGTAAAGAACTCATCGTAAAGGGCGGCAGCCAAGTGTTGCGATTCGAAACGCCTCGCGGTCGCTTCCGGGTCGAGCGAAGGGATTCGGCGCCAGCATGGATTCCGCCAGACTGGCACTACATCGAGCAGGCAAACAAGAAGCGGACCGGCGTCGTGCAGCTGGTGCGTGGGACACCCCTTCGCCTCAAGGACGGGAGCGAGATTGCCGTGGTGGGAAACGATGTCGTTCGCAAAGACAGAAACGGCAAAAGTCGACCACTCACGGCGTCAGACGGGCGCGAAATCGTCGCCGATGGAAAAGTAGTTATTCCACCATATGGAACGAATCAGCGCAAGTATCCTGGCGTGCTGGGCGCCTTTCGCCTCTATCTCGGTGACGGGTATGCGCTGCACGGCACAAACGTCCCCTCGAGCATCGGCCAAGCGGTCAGCCACGGATGTGTGCGACTGCGGAACGAAGACATCACGATCTTGTACCACATGGTCGGGGTCGGGACGCCCGTCTTCATATACTGATTGGGTATATTGGTATATCCTTATCGGTCGCGTTCCAGAGACTGGAAAGTAGCCGAAAGCTTATCGCAGGAACCGCTCAATCGTCGGTTGAAGGCCGCGTGCTGTCCGGCATGCGCGGCCTCGCTCGAGCCCCCCTTCGTCTCTCCACAGACCCAACCCGTCTTGTCATCCACTGACACCGCGATCCCGCGCCGTTTCCGCCAACATTCGCGATCCCTTGTGGGCGTCGCGATTGGATTGTTGTCGGTGACGGCGGTCGCGTCGCTGACGATTCCCGACCGGGCCGAGGCCAGGGTGGTCACCCGCACGCTCCGGTCGGCGTCGACGTCGTCGCTGTTTGATTCCCTGCGCGGTCGGAGTCGAAAGTTGCGCGCGCGATTTGTGAATCCATCGCGCGTTGGTTCGTTGCCGATTTTGCGCGAGCTGTTTGGCGACTCCGTAAGCCGTCGGGTGGGTGTGCATGTGGCGACGGCGACTGAGCCGCTCGACGCGACGCCGTTTTCGTTCATCATGATGCGACCGTTCACCGACAAGGTGAGTGGGCGTATTGGAGCGTACCGCATCGGATTCTTCCCCAGCGAGCAGCGTGCCGCACGGAGCGTCGCCTACGCGAATCCGGAGGGTTTTCTGGAAGTCACGGCAGGCAATCAGGACACGCCGGTTTCCGAACACTTCCGCCTGAAAGACTTTCTCACGCACGATCAAGGTGCCGTGTGGCCCAAGTATCTTGTGCTGCGCGAGCCACTGGTCGACAAGCTCGAACTGGTGATGGATGAGTTGCAGTCTATGGGCGTCGCCGTCGATCGCCTGCGCGTGATGTCGGGTTTTCGCACCCCGCAGTACAACGCCAAAGGGGTCGGCGCCGGTGGACGTGTGCAGGATAGCCGCCATCAGTATGGCGATGCGGCCGACGTGTACGTCGTGAATGGCGCGCGCGACTGGATGAGCGATCTCGACCGCGACGGCCGAGTCGATACGCGCGACGCGCGACTGTTGGCGCTGGCCGCTGAGCGCGTCGAGCGTGCACACCCCGAGCT
>JANLVM010000349.1:0-6345 GCA_031364015.1 Gemmatimonadaceae bacterium | reverse complement strand
TCGCTTGACAGTCTCGGCGCGGGATCATAAGCTCGCCAAGTATTTCGGCAGGTATCCCGCTGGCCAACGCTCCAACCGCATGGTGTGATGAACGTTTGGCACGATCTGCGCTACGTTGTGGTCGCCGTGAGTCTTCTGGCATCCAGCGCAAAAGCGCAGGGGGGACGGGGTGGCGGCGCCGCCCCACGTGATACGACTCGCGGGTTCGTGATCAACGACCCCAACATCATCGCCAACTGCACCGACTGTCACGCACGCGACTCGACTGGCATCGTGCAGCGCTTGTCGTTCATGCGCAAGACGCCCGAAGGCTGGGAGATGTCGGTGCGTCGAATGGCAACGCTCAACAAGGTGCCGCTCAACCCGGACCAGGCGCGGGCCATTGTTCGCTACCTCAGCAACAACCAGGGGTTGGCGCCCGCCGAGGTGCATCCGGGGCGTTTCGACGCCGAACGGCGCATGATCAGCTATCGCTATACTGGCGATGCGACGACGGAACGTGTGTGTCGTGCGTGTCATTCGCTGGGGCGGGCCGTGCTACAGCGACGCACGCGCGGCGAGTGGGAGTTGCTCGTGGCGACGCACCGCGGACTCTATCCCAATTCGGACTTTCAGGCGTTTCGTCGCGGTGGACCGCCGCCGCCCGATAGCGTCGGTGCGCCGCAACCAATGGATGCTGCCATTGGACACCTCGCGCGCACCTTCCCGCTGCGCACACCGGAGTGGATTGCGTGGACCGCTACGATGCGTGCCCCGAACATCGAGGGATCGTGGATGGTCTCCGGCAATGAGGCCGGGAAGGGTGACTTCTTTGGTCGCGCGGTAGTGACGAAGGCGCCGGGCAAGGACGACGAGTTTACGACGCGTACATCGTTCCGCTACGCCAAAGACGGGAAGCTCGTCACTCGTACGGGCAAGAGCATTGTCTATACGGGCTTTCAGTGGCGTGGTCGATCAATGGACAGCCCGGCCGATACCGGTATGCGTGAGGTGATGTTCATCGAACCTGGCTGGCAGTCGATGTCGGGACGCTGGTATAGGGGTGGCTACGACGAGTTTGGCATGGACGTGTCGTTCACGCGTGTGATGGGCGGCGTTATGGTCGCGGGCGTATCGCGTCGCGGGCTCAAGTCCAATCTGAAAGACCAGGATCTTACCATTTTCGGTGCAAACTTTCCGGCGCAGCTGACACCGGGCGTCGTCGACTTCGGACCGGGCATACGCGTGGCGCGCGTGGTGCGGTCTACCGCCGATTCGATCACGCTCAAGGTCGACGTCGACTCCGGCGCGGCCATTGGTGCTCGCGATGTGTTTGTGGCCGGCGCGTCTCGTCGCGCCGGTGTGGCGGTATACGACAAGGTGAGCCGCCTCAAGGTCACGCCACTTGCCGGACTCTCGCGCACGGGCGGCGTGACGTTCCCGAAGCAATATCAGCAGTTCGACGCGATCGCGTACAGCCATGGAGCCGACAACAAGCCCGATACCGACGACGACTTTGAGATCGGTCCGGTCAACGCCGCGTGGACCGTCGAAGAGTATGGTGTCACCTATGCGGATGATGACGTGAAGTTTGTCGGCAAGATCGATGCGAATGGCCTGTTCACTCCGGCCGTCGATGGTCCGAATCTGCTGCGCAGCGGCAATCGCAACAACATTGGTGACGTGTGGGTGGTCGCCACCTGGCAACCGCCTGAGAAAGGAGTGCGACCCATGCGCGCGCGCGCACAGCTTATTGTCACGGTGCCCCTGTACGTGCGCTTCGTGCCCGCCAGGACCGCCCCATGACGCCGACCGTCCACCCGGTGAAGCCGGCCGGCACGACGATGTTCCGACGCGGTGAGTACCATCGATTCGCTGGTGATGGCGCGCCCTATGTCTATCTCGTGCCATCGGCCGCGGTGTATCGACTGGATGATGCGTCGGTGGCGGTGCTCGACGCCTTGAACGAACGCGATCACGAGCCGGCCGAGCTCGCGTTATCGCTGGGTCAGCGTTTCGCGCTGCCTGATGTCAAGGCGGCGGTTGAAGAACTGGTGCGGATTCGCGCGATCAAGGCGTTTGAAACCAAAGTAGCCACGCCGGTGGTCGAGGCGGCACCGGTCGCGGCACCCGTCGCCGCGCCGCCGCGCAAGCGCGTGCCGCTGACGACGCTAGTCGTGAACGTGACGAGTAAGTGCAATCTGTCCTGCACGTACTGCTACGAATACGGTGAGGACAAGATCACCGAAGCGTCCACGAAACCGCGATTCATGGACGAACTGACGGCGCGACAGAGCGTCGACTTCATGTTCGCGGAGTCGGGCGACCAGAAGGTGGTGCACCTGACATTTTTTGGTGGTGAGACGCTGCTGAATTTCAAAGTGCTCAAGAGTGCGTTGGCGTACGCGCGCGAACGCGGCGAAGTGCTGGGCAAAGCGGTCGACGTGAGTCTCACCACCAACGGCACGTTGCTTCGCGCCGAAATTATCGACTGGTTGGTCGAGAACGATGTTGGCGTGACCGTGTCGATGGATGGCGCCAAAGAGCAGCAGGACAGGTACCGCGTATTCAATAACGGTATGGGGTCGTACGATACCGTAGCGCCAAACGTGAAGGCACTGCTGTCGCGGAAGCCGCGCCGCCCAGTGGGCGCTCGCGTCACGCTCACCAAGCAGAATCTCGATGTCGTAAGCATCTATCGGCACCTCGCCGAAGAGATGGGATTTTACGAGGTTGGCTTCGCGCCAGTCACGACGTCGTGGCAGCGCGACTACGCGATTCAGGACGAAGGATTCTTCGCCATGCTTGAGCAGTTCAAGTTTCTGGCGCACGAATATCTCGAGCACGCCCTGGCCGGCAAACGGCATCGCTTTTCCAACGTGCGCGACACGCTTGAAGAAATTCACAAAGGGCTCAGCAAGTCGCATCCCTGCGGCGCGGGCATGGGACTGATGGGGGTGGCGACCGACGGCGATGTGGCCCTCTGTCATCGCTTTGCCGGTTCGGATTCCCACAAGCTGGGCAGTGTGACCAGCGGTGTTGATCGCGCAGTACAGGACGACTACCTCGCTCGGCATCACATCGAAAACAAAACCGACTGTAGTACCTGCTGGGCTCGTCCGCTGTGCGCGGGCGGCTGCTATCACGAAGCGCATACACGGTACGGCGATACCGAACACGCCAACCTGCACTACTGCGAATGGATTCGTAGCTGGACGAATACGTGTCTTGAGGTGTACGCCACGATCGCCGAACGACGGCCCGAGTTCCTTCAGCAGTTCGACTGAGGATTAGCATGGCACGATTAAAAGCAGTCAATCAGAAAGCCCGACGTGTCGACGATCAGACGCTCGGTCCGCAGGACGTGGTGGGACTGCAAAGCACGGGTCCCAATATTCCGCTGGGGTGCTCGTTTGTCTTTGCGCCCGGATGGGAGGTCGACTCGAGTGGTGGCACGGCCGGACTCTGCCAGCCGGTGGAGCGCGACCTGTACGATTGCCACATCACCTGCTTCTGGCCCGCGCACGTTCCCGACCTGTACAACCACGCGCCCGACTGGGTGTCGAAATGTGCGGCAGCGCAGAAGGACTGGCGCAAGATCGATTTGATCTTCCCATGAGCCTCGCCCGACAGTGGTTCTGCGGCCTGGTGGTCAGCGCGTGTGTGGCAGCGCCGGCGGCGCTGCGCGCGCAAGCGCTATCTGGCACGATTTACATGGGCACGTACACCGACAAGATCCTCGTCATTGACGAGGCCACGCTGACGGTGCGCGATTCCATCAAGATGTCCATCGGGATTCCCACCCGGTTGGTCTTGTCGACGAACCGATCACGCCTGTACGTGCAGAATCCCCGGAGCGATCAGGTTGAGATCGTGGACATCGCCAGCCGCAAGACGACGGGAAAGTTTACCCTCAGCACGCCGACGTCCACGGTGCAAATCGATGGCATCAACGTGGACCCCAAGGAACGCTTTGCTGTTTTGTTAGTCAAAGTGTTCACGAAGCATGTGGATAGATATGAGATCTCGAAACCGATGCTGCTGCGCTACGACCTGGCCAAGCGGGCGGTGACGGATACGATCCCATGGCCCAGGGACGAAGAGCGCGACTTCGCACAGATCATCTTCTCGCCGTCGGGCGATTTGATGTATTTCTTCACGTCGGACGATGTGCTGGTGTACGACGCGGTGACCCTCAAGCAGGTCGAACGATGGGACATCTCGCAGAGCTTTTACGAAGAGGGCATGGGGCGCATCAACGCCGGATTCGGCGCCGACTTGTATGACGAGCCGGGATTCTACTCGGGGTTGTTTCGAATGACCGACCCAGTGAATCGTCGATCGCTGATGGGCGTGGCGCGTGTTGACCTCGTCAACCGTACCGTGGATTACTACACACTTGGTCCCAGTGTGTCGACCAGCTTTCGCCTCGCGCCGGACAAGAAGAAGGCGTACGGCATTCACAGTGAAGTGGGTAACTACCAGTTCTGGACGTTCGATTTGGAGAATCGCCGAGTGGTGGGCAAGACCGAGTTTGAGGGGCGCTCGCGCATGGGACTCACGGTGAGTTCAAACGGTGCCTTTCTGTATGTGCACGTGGCGGGCAACACCATCGATGTGTACGACGTCAACACCTTTAAGAAACTTCGCACCGCGACGTTCGACGCCGACATGACGCAAATGCTCCTGATCCCCACCCGGGCACCCGGCGCGGCTCGCTGAGCGGGTCATGAAGGCGTTTGTGGCGCGCTCCCTGACGCCCGATGTGCGACGCGCGTTGGGGTACATCGCACCGTACTGGCGCCCGCTCGTGCTGGTGTTGGCGTTGTCGCTGCTGAGCACCGCGATGGCGCTCGTGCTGCCCTATCTGTTTCGCGCCTTCATCGACCGCGCGCTTATTGGCCGGGACCCGGTCGTGCTGGCCAAGATTGTCGGCACGTTCTTTTCGATCACGCTCGCCAGTTTTGCGCTCAACATCATCAGCGGGCTGCGGTACACGAAAGTGTCGGCCGACATCCTGTTTGACATGCGGCTGGCGCTTTTTCAGCACCTGCAGGCGCTGCCGCCTCGGTTCTATGCGCGCATGCCCCTCGGGCAGATCGTCTCGCGGCTCAACAACGACATCGGCGAAATTCAGCGCGTGGCCACCGAGGTGGCGCTGGCGTTGGTCAGCAATGTGCTGTTTCTGCTTGGGACCGTCGTCATCTTGCTGTGGCTCGATCCTTTGCTCTTCGCCACCAGCCTGGCTTTGCTCCCGGCTGCTCTGTGGGCGTTGGTGAAATACCGCCGTCGACTTGAGGTCTCTATCGGAACGCTGCGCGAAGAGAGCGCGGGCATTGGCACGTTTCTCATTGATACGCTGCAGGCCATGAAGTTGGTGGTCGGAATGAATGCGCAGGAGCGTGAAGTCGCGCGCTTTCGCGCACGAAACGACGGGTTTGTTCGCTCGCTGATGGACATGCGTCGGCTGACTTACTATGCCGGTGGCTTGCCGGGCCTTCTGCTCTCCCTTGGCACCGCAGCCGTGTTCCTGGTGGGTGGGTGGCGCGTGATCAACGGGGCGATCACCATGGGTACGCTGGTGGCGTTCATGGCGTATCAAGTGCGGCTGCTCGGTCCGATTCAGGGGCTCATGGGGCTCTATGCCGGCGTGGCAACCGCGCGCGTGTCGCTCCGGCGCGTTCACGAAATCCTCGACGCGCCAGTGGAAGTGGTGGAGTCGCGTCACCCCACACCACTCAACGCCGTACGCGGCGAGCTGACCTTTCACAATGTGACCTTCTCGTTCGATCGTACGATTCCCGTGCTCGACAACGTGAGCCTCACGCTGCAACCGGGTGAGCATGTCGCGATTGTCGGGCCCAGCGGTGCCGGGAAAAGTACCATCGCCGACTTGTTGGCACGCCACATGGACCCTGAGCAGGGAGTGGTGAGTCTCGACGGGCACGATCTCAAGTCGCTGAAACTTGCCGACGTGCGTCGCCACGTGCTGATCGTGGATCAGGAACCGTTTGTGTTCAATACCACCATCGAAGAGAACGTGCGCTTTGCGCGTCCCGACGCGACGGTGGCCGATGTCCTGGAGGCTGTGCGCGCGAGCGGCCTTGCCGATCTGATTGACCGGATTCCGGATGGATTGCAAACAATGGTTGGTGAACGCGGTCGCGCGCTCTCGGCCGGAGAACGGCAGCGATTGGCAATTGCGCGAGCGTTCCTGGCCGATCCTGCGGTGCTGGTGCTTGACGAGGCCACCGGCGCGCTCGATCCGGCCACCGAAGCACAAGTGGTCTTGGGCTACGAAGCGGTCATGCGCGGACGAACGACCATTGTCATCACCCATCGACTAGCCTTGGCCAAGCGTGCCAG
>JANLVM010000336.1:0-2729 GCA_031364015.1 Gemmatimonadaceae bacterium | reverse complement strand
CTTTTCCTATCAGGGCAAACATTACAACCTTAAGAACATTCGCTTGTCCCCGAAACCTGCACAGACACCCCACCCACCGCTGTGGATAGGCGCATGGACGGCGTCAATCAGGATGGCCGGTCCAACGACAAACATCTTGGCCGGTTGGACGGGGTTAGCGGTCGCGGTTTAAGTGGTCATGGGATCACCTCCTGTGGAGGATTGTCGTTGCCTGTGCCTTGCGACAAAGGTTTGGGGACGTGTCGTCAAAATCGACCGCCTAGGAAGCGCGTAGCGCCGCGATTGCGTATGTCCCCTGGTGCTGAGTACCCCCAGAAATTGGGCGTGCGTGGTTTTCAGTGCTCGCTGCTCGGCACGCGTACACCGACATTTCGCGAGTGGAAGTTGCAGTCCGCTCGTCACGGGGTGTTGCCGTTGGTTGCTGGACGCGGGCGCGTTGCTTTTTCGTTATCACGCTGGCGCTTCTGTTGTCTTGCGGCTTGTTTGGCGCGATAGCTCTCGACTTTGTTCAGCTCGAAGATGGTCGAGTGATGAACTAGGCGGTCGATGGCAGCGAGCGTCATGCCGGGATCGGGGAACACATTGTCCCAGCCGGAGAACGGTTGGTTGGCGGTGATGAGCATGCTGCGTCGCTCGTAACGTTCGGCGATCAACTCGAACAACACGCTGGTCTCGGCCTGGTCTTTGCGGACATAGGAGAGATCATCGAGGATGAGCAGATCGTAGCGGTCGAGTTTGGCCAATGCTTGTGGTAGCTGCAGATTCTGGCGTGCAGCCTGTAGGCGTTGCACCAACTCGCTAGTACGCATGTAGAGCACGCGATAACCGGCGTCGATCAGCGCGTGCCCGATGCCACAGCCGACATGGGTTTTGCCGACGCCAGGCGGGCCGAAGATCAAAATGGTGGCACCCTTTTCGAGCCAGGCGTCACCACTCGCCAGCGCCATCACGTGGGCCTTCGAGAGCATCGGGACTTCGGCGAACTCGAAGGTGGCGAGGGTCTTGGTAGGGTCGAGTTGTGATTCGAGGCGATGACGCTCAAGGCGCCGCTTGGCACGTTCGGCAAGTTCGTGTTCGAGCAGGGCACCGAGGAAGCGACCTGCGGGCCAGCCCTCTTGGTCTGAGCGCTCGGCAAACTCTGACCACAATCGACCCATGGTCGGGAGTCGCAACTCGGTGAGCATCAGCGCGTTGCGTGCCGGCTCGTAAGTGAGCGCGGTCATGCCGCCACCGCCAGCGATAGCTGTGTACTCGGCAGCAGTGCGTCATAGAGACTGACTGCCGGGAGATCGATGTTCACGTGCGGCAGTTCGACGGTGCGCGGTGCGAACTCCTCGCGCAGTCGTTTGACGTCGGGCAATTCACCGACCAACAACAACGTCTCGAGTCGCGCGGCCAGCGCCGCTTCCACACCGTCGCGCGCGGCCATCTCGAGAAGGGCGACGATAGTCTGACACGCGTGTCGCTGGGTCAACTTGGACTCAAGCTGCTCCCACGTTCGACGGTACGCGTCGCGCGGGAACAGCGCATCACGGAACACGAGCCCCTTGAACGCCTGGGGTTTGCGCTTGAGGCTCTCGATGAAGTGTCGATAATCAAGCTGCCGGCCCCGGCGCAGCCCCGGGGTGGGGACGCCACGTGCCAAGGTCAGCACCAACGCACCGGAGAGATAGCACTCCAAGCGGTCGCTGTACAACCGCACCTTCAGTCGATGCCCAATGAGCCGTGACGGCGCGCTATAGAGAATGGCGCGCACCGTGAACGTACCACAGCGCGTGACGCGCGCTTCGTCCTCGACAAAATCGGAGGTGCGGCGTGTCGGCAAGTCTTGCAGTTGCTCGCGTTCGAGACGGAAGGCGGCGGCCACGCGACGGTTACGCCGCATCACCACTTCGCGCACGAAGGCCTCGTAGGCGGCGCGGTCATCGAAGTCGCGGTATCCGCGCAGCAGCAGCGCTTGCTCGAGCGCTTCCTTCAGATACCGATGCGCGGACTCCACACTGCCGTTCTCATGGCTCAGCCCGCGATTATTGCGCGTGCCCATCATCCCGTAATGGTCGAGCAGCGCCGTGTAGCGCGCGGTGAAGTCTGCCTCTTCGGTCAGGTTTTTGAACGCGGCCGACAGACTATCGGTGCGATGTTCCTGCGGTGCGCCGCCGGCTTGCCACAACGCATTCTGCAAGCCTTTGGAGAGCGCCTCGAAACTCTCGCCCCCTTCCACCACCTCGACATGCGCCCAACGCGAGAAGGCCAGCACGAAGTGATAAAGGCGGTGCGCGAAGGGCGCGTCCGCCAGCGTAATCCGCAACTCGCCCATCGCGGTGAAGTCCGACAGGCCACGATGCCCCGGGGCATAGACTTGCGGGAAGAACACTTCCTTCGGCGGGCCTTCCAGTGCACGCCATTGGCGAATATGGCGTTGCAGGGTCCGCAACACGCCATCCGGGAAGCTGTCGGGGTGATCCTCTTGCAGCTTGCGTAACACCGTGATGGCCATCAACGTGGGCGCATTCTTCAGTAAGGGCACCACTTCGCTGTCCCAAATTTGCGCAAACGGATTGATTCGTGAGCGCCAATAGCGCCGGGGATTTTGTGAGGGCAGCGTCGCCGCGCCGTCAAGGCGTCGTGCGCTGCGCTCGCTGATCCCGGCCTTGGCGGCGGCCAGTGCTTGTGACTTGTGCTTTCGATTGTTCATATAGAGGGATACCTGCTGATCGGTGATTCGGGTT
>JANLVM010000335.1:0-10591 GCA_031364015.1 Gemmatimonadaceae bacterium | reverse complement strand
CAACCACCTCATACCGTCAAAGGGCCACGACCTTCGACAGCGCGGCCGCGTCGTCTTGGTGGCGAAGATCGGTCGTTCGGGATCGGGCCCGCTCGAATTCAAGCAATTAGCGACGATCACGATCGGTCCCGACCGCCTGCTGTGGACGCGCGACAAAGGCAACGCGCGAATGCTCGCTATCGATGTGTCAAAGCTGCCGGCGACGAGCGCGAAAAACGTTCCGCTTCTGCAATTTCGCTAGCGTGGCAACTACTTGCCCTTCGTCGCCTCCCAGAGCGTCGGATACTGCTTCTTCAGGGCGTCGATTTTGGGTAAATCGTTGTACACGATGTAGGGCTGCGTCAGGTGGCTGTACAAATAGTTCTGATGATATGACTCGGCGTCATAGAACCTCTCCAGCGCCGATACCTGCGTGACGATTGGATTTCGGTAGGTCTTTGCCGCTGTCATTTTAGCGATGAAGTCGGCAGTACCCTTTTGTTGATCGGCGCTGGTGAAAAAAATCGCCGAGCGATACTGCGTCCCGACATCGGGACCTTGTCGATTCAGCTCGGTCGGATCGTGCGCCACGGTGAAGAACACCTTGAGCAACGTTTCGTAGGACACCACCGACGGATCGAAGGTGACCTTCACCGCCTCGGCGTGACCCGTGCGACCGCCGCTCACGGCGTCATAGTCGGGGTTCACCATCTTTCCGCCAGCGTAACCGGAAACGACCGACTTCACACCCTTCAGGTGCTCGAACACCGCTTCGACGCCCCAAAAGCAACCGCCCGCGAAGACCACCGTCTGCATGGACGCCGACGCGACCGGTTTCATTCCGGACTGCGCCACCAGGGTTCCCGCAGCCAGCGAGAGGATGGCCGCACTGACCGCGAACGCGTTCGATGCACGACGCACGTGATTCTCCGATAAAGGAAGGACGTTGACTGCAACCTGCTCTACATATACAAGTACGTCGCCCGAAGTTCCGTGGATCTGTCCCTACGAGTCAGCCTTAGCGCGGCTCGCGCAGGCGAATGAGTCCTTCTTGCGCCACCGACGCGACGAGTATTCCCGCCTGCGTGAAGATTTGCCCGCGTACGAAGCCACGTGCTCCAGCGGCCGACGGACTGTCCATCACGTACAGGAGCCATTCGTCGGCCCGAAACCCACGATGCATCCACAGGGAATGATCCAACGAGGCCATCTGCAGGCGAGGATCGCGGTACTCGACTCGGTGCGGGGTGAGACTCGTTGGCAGGAAACCGTAGTCCGACGCGTAGGCGAGGATGGCCTGATGGACGATGACGTCGTCGGGTAGTGGAGAGACCACCCGAAACCACGCCGCGCGCGCCGGTGCGCCGTGGCGCCAGTCGTGCTCGACCAATGGCACCCTTCGCAAGTCGATGGGCCGATCTTGCGTCAGCACCGCCCGCAGTGACCCAGGCAAACGATCCGCTTTCTCGCGCAGGAGTTCGAGTTCGTTGCGGAGTGTTTCCGGCGCCGGAACCTCGGGCATACCTCCCTGGTGATCAAGCCCCGACTCCGTCACATGGAACGAGGCAGACAGGTGGAAGATCGCCTCGCCGTGCTGGATGGCCGTGACGCGGCGACTGGTAAAGCTGCCTCCATCCCTCGGACGATCCACAAAGAAGACAATGGGCGCCTTGAGATCGCCCGCTCGCAGGAAGTAGCCGTGGACCGAGTGCGCTTCCCGAGGCCCTTCGACCGTGCGACGCGCCGCGACCAAGGCCTGCGCAAAGACTTGGCCGCCGAACACTCGACCGGTGCCCAGATCGCGGTTCTGACCGCGATAGATATTGACCTCGAGCGCTTCGAGGTTGAGGAGCTCGAGGAGATCCTGAACGATGGGCATGTGCGAGACAGGAGGCGGGAGGGGGGAGACGGAAGCGACCAGACGCAACTTGCATCTCCCGTCTGCCGTCTTCCGCCTTATAATAGTGCATCTTCAACCCTCGCAAACATGAAGCTTCCCCTCGTTGCGCTCGGCAAGTAGTTGGCCGCCGTGATTGCGTCCGCGTCGACCGCGGCATCGACAACCGCGGCGACAGCCGTCTGGGTGCTGGTGCCCACCATGCCCTCGGCCGACGATCATCTGCAGTATTACGGCGACTTCGAACAGGGGCGCGACGAGTTCGCACGCGCGTTCGACGCACTCGGGTTGCCGTGGCACTGGCAGCCCGTCGAACTGTCCACCATTGAAGCGACCATCAAACAGATGCAGTACGCGGGCGTCACCTGCGTGATCAATCTCTGTGACGGCGACGAGTTGCAGGGTGTTCCGGGACTCTCCGTCATCGATGCACTCGAACGCGCCGGGATCGCGTACACGGGATCGAATCGCGCGTTTTACGATCTGACAACGTCCAAGATTGACATGAAGCGCGCCTTCGAGCTCGCGGGCGTGCCCACCGCGCGATGGTCCGTCGTTGAGCCGGCGCAGCTCGATTGGCAGTCGCCGTTTCAGCGCCCCGGCCGACCGCTCATCGTCAAGCCCGCGGTGTCGGCGGGCAGTCTGGGCATCGGCGTCGAGAACGTGGTGCACACGCCAGCAGAACTCGCCACGCGCGTGCTCGCGCTGGCCGAAGGATATCGCGGATGGGACCTGATGTCCGGCGGATTAATCGCCGAAGAATTCGTGACCGGACGCGAATACACCACCTTTGTGGTCGGTGACCACAACGACCTGCGTCATCGGCGCGTGTTCCCGCCCGTCGAGCGCATCTTCAGTGCGGCGTTGCCTCCCACGCAACAGTTCCTGTCGTTTGACCGACTCTGGGAGTTTCACGACAAGGAGTCGCCGCTGCCCGACGGCGAGAGCCTGTGGGAGTATGGGCGTGTTCGGGCGTCGCACGCAGCGGTGATCAAGGCGGTCAGTTGGGATGCCTATGTGTCGGTGGGCGGCGTCGGATACGGCCGAGTCGACCTGCGCGAGGATGCCGAGACGGGCGAGCTGTCCGTTTTGGAAGTGAACGCGCAATGCGGGTTGTCCGAAGACGAGAACTTCACGTCCATCGGCGCCATTCTGCGATTTGCCGGCGTGCCATACCATGCGCTGATTGAGCAGCTCATGCGTCATGCCGAACGACGCCACCGCCGTCGTGAACGGGCGCGTCGCTCCGAGGTGAACGTGGCGCGACGAGTCGCATGACGTCTGGGGTGAAAGTGTGCGTGCTGCAACCCGACTACAGCGCGTCAACGGTCGACTATCGGCATTACGATCCACCGCGCGACCTCGCACCGCTCTTGCCCGGTGCGACGGTCCATCATGTGTTTCTCGACAAGCGCACGGTCTTTCGGCAGTTGCAGGCATGCGCCCGCGATGGATACGACATTTATGTCAACTTGTGCGAAGGGTACCTCGATTGGGACGTCCCTTCGGTTGACGTCATTCACGCGCTCGAAGAGTTAGGGCTCCCGTATACGGGGCCGACGCCCGCGTTGTACGACCCGGCAAAGCCACTCATGAAGTACGTCGCGTTCGCCGCCGGAATTGCCACGCCTCGTCACGTGGTGGTGTCAAGCCTGCACGACGTCCGCACGCGGGTCGCCAACGCCAAGAGTCCACTGCGCTTTCCACTGTTCGTGAAACCGGCGCACGCCGGCGACAGTCGTGGCGTCGACGACGACTCGCGTGTGGAATCACCCGAGGCACTGCAACGCACGGTGCAGCACTGGCTGCCAGAGTTCTCGTCGCTGCTCGTCGAGGAGTACATCGACGGACGCGAGTTCACGGTGCTGGTGGCCGCCACCGCCGCGGGGGACGTTCGTGCGTTCCGGCCAGTTGAATATGAGTTTGGCGACGGCGTGCATTTCAAAACCTACGCGCTCAAAACGTCGGCCCTTCATCCCAACGCGAATCGTCCAGTCACCGACGACGCGCTCGCGACACAGCTTACGGACGCCGCCACCCGAATCTTTCGTGGCTTTCGCGGTGTCGGGTATGCGCGTCTCGATTTCCGGCAAGACGCGACCGGCACGCTGCACTTTCTCGAAATCAACTTCACCTGCTCGCTGTTCTATCCTGCGGGTTCCGAAGGCTCAGCCGATCACATCCTCCGGTTCGACGGCATTGGTGCGTCGGCGTTCCTGGAACTGATCATTGCCGAGGGCGTCGCGCGGCATCGGTGCCGACAGCCGGTCACCGAAATGCGTGGCGATTCCATCGCCGGGTTTGGCAGCTTCGCGCTCCGCCCATTTGCGCCGGGCGAGGTGGTCTTTGCTGGTGAGGAACGCGCGCTTAACGTCGTCACCCTCCCCCACGTCCAACGGTATTGGACGGCCGAAGAGCAAGAGGAGTTTCGTCGATATGGCTATCCGCTCAGTCACGGCGTGTATGCGCTGTGGTCTGACGATCCTACCGCCTGGCGACCACAGAATCACTCCTGCATGCCCAACACCACGTTTCGCGGACTCGATGTCATCGCGCTGCACGAGATCGTGATCGGCGACGAGTTGACGCTCGACTATAGCGCCGCGATGAATGAGTTGAGCGAACCATTCGATTGTCAATGCGGTACGTCACGGTGCCGGGGTCGAATCGCCGGAACGCCGGGCAACTCGGTCACTGAACGCACCCGACCGAGCGACACGTGAAGGAACCGCGCTCACCGATTCGTCGCATCTTGCGAGAGTATCGGTGGGCGCTGTCGCTGACGTACGCGCTGTTCGCCCTCGAGATGCTGGGAGTGCTGGCGCGCCCGTACTTCCTGGGCGCGGCGATGGATGGCCTCCTGGCGGGACGTTTCGTGGAACTCATCCAGCTCGTGGGCGTGCACCTGGTCTGGATGGCCATTGGCGTTTTTCGCCACGTCTACGACACGCGCACCTTCTCCAGCGTGTACACCACCTTCATTACACGCCTCCTTGATCGTTCATCGTCCGACGTCGACCTGTCCAAGCGGAGCGCGTACTCCGCGTTGTCACGCGAGATCATCGAGTTTCTGCAGTACGACCTCATCTACGTGATCGAAGCCGTGTACAACGTACTGGGATCGATCATTATTTTGTCGTTCTACGATCGCACGGTGGTCGCGATCTGTCTGGCCGCCCTGGTACCGGTGAGTGCGTTCAGCCTGGTGTACGGGAAACGCGCGGCGAGACTCAACGCGCACCGGCACGACGAACTTGAACGACAAGTGGACGTCATCATCACCGATGATCCGATGCTCATTCGGGCGCATTACGACCGACTGCGGCATTGGCAAGTCAAGCTGTCCAATCAGGAAGCATGGAACTTTGGGGCCAACGAATTGGTTGTGATCCTGGTGCTTGCGGGTTCGCTCTACTACTCGACCGTGATGGGCGGCACGGTGCTCCAGGCCGGTGCCCTCATCGCGCTCTATAACTACGTCTTGCGCTTCACCACCGGACTGGACACGATTCCCTACACCATCCAGCGGCTGGCGGCATTGCGCGATATTCTGCGTCGTGTCAATCGTGTGGATGCGCCAGGTGGCCTTTGACCTCCAGCGAAAGTCGATGCGAGGAGAAATGCGTGACGCTCCGGTGGGCGGCGACGTCCTCGGGGTAGTACGATCGTCAGATGGATCGGTAGGCCACACGGCGGCCTTCGCCTTGAGTCACCTGTCATGAGCACCGCGCTGTGAACGACACCACGCACACCAATGTGCCAACCCTGCCAATGCTCGTGGAGCGCTGGGGTGAAGTCGTTGAGGAGATCGAGCGTGGCTACACGCTCACCTTCGACGACTATCTGAATGACGCAGACCTTCGGCACCTCATTGCCCGAAGCATCCGCAATGTGCCGCCCGGACTGCGGGAAGAACTGGCGCCGCTGCGCGCTCGGCTGACGGCGATGGACACGCGCTTTGTTGCCGTCACCGAGCCGTCGGAGGGGTGCATCTGGGGTGAGGCGAATGCCGAAGACGAGGGCTGGTCGGCCGACGGCGAGTGGTGGTACTTTCGGCAACCGATGGACCGTCCAGAAGACTGGTAAAGGCACCCGGATCGCGCTCCAAACCCGTTATCTTTCAGGGCTATGTCCCACAGCCCTGACCTTCACGAGCAGATCCGCCTGGCCACGGCGTTGCTCGAATCATTGGCCACCGACCGCGCCCGCCTGCTTGAGGTTCCGGAGCCCGAGCGCACGCGCCTCCTGAAAGCTGCCGGCGAAGTCTCGCGTCCCGATGCCATCCTGCGGCGTCAGATGGTCAAGGCTACGAAGCGGCACAAGAAAGCCAAGCGACAGGAGCACCTCCAGAACGCCGAGTCGCAGCTGAACAGTACTGGCATTCGTTCGCTACGCCGCCAGACCGTCTTCACGACTCCCAACTTCCTGTTGCCCAGCAGCGACGCACAGGAAACGGTAGACGATCCGGATTTCCGCGAAGCCCTCGAGCCACAGCACTGCTACGTGTGCAAGCAGTCGTTTGACGTGCTGCACCATTTCTACGATCAGCTGTGCCCGACCTGCGCCGAGTTCAATTACGCCAAGCGCAGCGAATTGACCGATCTGACTGGGCGTGTGGCGTTACTCACCGGCGGACGCGTCAAGATCGGCTATCAGGCGGGCATCAAGTTGCTGCGCGCCGGGGCACATCTCATCGTCACCACACGCTTCCCTCGCGACTCGGCGGCGCGCTACGCTGCGGAAGCGGATTTCGAGCAGTGGGGGCATCGCCTGGAGATTTTCGGACTCGACCTGCGTCACACGCCCAGTGTCGAAGCGTTTTGTCATCAGCTCAACGACACGCACGACCGGCTGGATTTCATCATCAACAACGCCTGCCAGACCGTGCGCCGTCCGCCAGAGTTCTATCGCCACATGATGGAACTCGAAACCGCTGCGATTGGGCACATGCCCGATCACGTGCGCAAATTGCTGGGCGCCTACGAAGGTGTGCGCGCCTACAACATGTTGCCCGACCGTGCCGAGTCGGCCAGTCGCGACGGGGGCGTCGTGGCCACCAAACGGCTGGCCGACGTGGCCGGACTCACGCGTGCGGCCGAACTCTCGCAGGTGGCACTCCTGCCCGATGACGCGGCACCGCAGGCGCATTTGTTTCCGGAAGGCCAGCTGGATCAGGACATGCAACAGGTCGATCTGCGCGATCGCAATTCCTGGCGCATGCTGATGGCCGACGTCCCGTCGGTCGAACTACTCGAAGTGCAATTGGTGAACGCCGTCGCCCCGTTCCTGCTCAATGCGCGGCTCAAACCGCTCATGCTGCGTACGTCCAACCGCGACAAGCACATCGTGAATGTGTCAGCGGTTGAAGGACAGTTTTATCGGAAGTTCAAAACAACGCGCCACCCGCATACAAACATGGCCAAGGCGGCGCTCAATATGATGACGCGCACCGCGGCCGCCGACTATTTCACCGACGGCATCCATATGAATGCGGTGGATACGGGGTGGGTGACGGACGAGGATCCGGCCGAGATCGCGGCGCGCAAGGTCGCTGAACATCGGTTCCACCCGCCGCTGGATATCGTGGACGGCGCGGCGCGGATTGTCGATCCGATCATTGACGGGATGAACAGCGGGACGCATGTGTGGGGGCAGTTTCTTAAAGACTACCGGCCGACGGATTGGTAGGGGTTCAAAACTCCAGGGCTTTGAGATACTCGAAGTTGGCCTTCGCACTCGCCAGCTCGTCTTTCGCGCCCTCCTGTTCGACATAGCAGGGCTTCTTCGCGAGCTCCGGAATTGCCGCAAGGAAGGCCTTCAGATCAAACGTCCCGTTGGCGAGCTCGGTGTCGCTCGACCTGTCCGCGACGACGTTCTTGAGATGGAAGCTCCAGCACTGCGAGCGGTGCCGCGACAGAAAGTCCATCGGATCGCCACCACCCATCAGCATGTTGCCGCAGTCGAGCTGCAGCCGAACGTATTTGGGATCGAGCAAGTTCGCGAACACCTCAATCGGGACTTCGCCCTGCAGCTTCTTTTGGTGATTGGGCTCGTTGTGGAACGCCAGCCAGATCCCCGCGCGTCGCGCAACTTCGCCCGCGGAATTGAATCGGTTGGCCCACAGCTTCCAGACGTCCAATGACGTGTTGGCCTCCGACGGCAGACTGGGCACGATCAGGTACTGGTGGCCCAGCAGTCGTGCGGTATCGAGACTCTGCTCCCAATCGGTGAGGAGAGTATTGGGCGCAATATGGGCTGACGGGGCTTTAAGACCCTCCTTCTTCAGCGTGTCGCGTACTTCCTTGGGAGTGCGTCCGAAGTTCTTGAAGCTCCAGAGCAATTCCACATCGGTGTAGCCAATCGCGCGAATCGCGGCGAGCGTTCGCTCGGGATCGGCGCTCATGGCTTTCCGAACCGCGTACAGTTCGATGCCGATTCGATCGAGGCGTTTCGGAAGCCGATTCGGAGTGGCGGCCCAGCCCAGTGATTTCTGAGCGCCGACCAGACCGGCGGTGCTGGCGCCGATAGCGGCGAGGAATGCGCGTCTTTGCATGAGGTCTACTCTACTGTTTCTGACCGGAACGGCAAGCGGCAGCAGGTCACGGAGCGGCCAGCGGTTCCCTGCGGGGGCGGTAAGACCCCGACGCTCAATCCAAACGTCCCCGCTGTCCAGCGCGTATTTTGTTCAGTCGAGTCGGCACGGTGCCGGCCGCCCTCTGTTTTCGCCCCATTTCGGAGTTGGGCATTACCGTGTTCCCTTCCCCTCGCGCCGCTCGCCGCGCCGCGCCCCTGCTCAGCGCGTTGTCACTCGCGTCGATGTTAAGCGTCGCCAATGTGTCTTCCGCGCAGTCCAACAGCGCCGCGCCAGCGTGGAATCCGCAGGAGGTCCTGCGCACGGAACGATTCGTGAAGCCGCCCGAGAATCTCGAGCGGATGATCATGACCCCGCGCGTCGATATCTCGTTCACCAATCCCAGCCCTGACCGCACGTGGTTTTTGCGCGCCACGGGAACCGATCGCGGTGATATTAAAGCGTTTGGCAAATCCCACCTCTGGTTGGGTGGTCTGCAGATAGACACGCGCGCCAACCGCGCACGCTCCGTGACCACCACCACGCGCACCGGTCTCACGATCGTCAATCCGCGCACGGGCGTCACGAAGATGCTCGAGACTCCCAAGGGCGCGACCGTGTCCTCCCCAATCTGGTCGCCTCTGGGCACCAGCATCGCGTACATGGCCAATTTCGATCACGCGTCGTTCGTGTATCTGGCCGACGTTGCCACTGGCCGGTCGGTGCAATTGAGCAAGACGCCGCTCAATGCCACCGTGGTGACCAGCATCGACTTTACCGCCGACGGCAGGCAGATCCTCGCCACGTTGGTGCCGGACGGTCGTGGCGCCGCGCCGTCACATGGCGACGGCGACATTGAGGACGGACCGCAAGTTCGCCTCACCGAATCGCGGGCGCTGCCGCAACCGTTTCACTTTAGTCTCCTGCAAGACCCGCATGACAAGGCGCTCGTGAAGTACTACACGACCGCACAACTGGCAGCGATTGATGTGAAGTCCAAAGCGGTTCGCAAGATTGGCGCGCCGCGCATGATTCGCGCCGTCGACGTCTCACCAGATGCCGCAACCTTTCGTGTCACGGTGATGACCGAGCCGTTCTCCTATGTCGTACCCGTTTCGAATTTTGGTACGGTGCAAGAGTTGTGGGATGCCAGCGGCAAGGTGGTCACCACGGTGTCGCGCACCGCATTGCGTGAGGGTGCTGCGCCAGATGGCGGCGACGCACCGGCGTTTGGCCGAGGTGGTGGTGCCGCGCCAACTGACACCGGCAAGCGCAACATTCAGTGGAATCCCGTCGGACCCGGACTGGTATATCTGCAGTCGGTCTTTGCGACAGGGAGTAGTGCTACCCCCGCGACGGGGAGAGGCGGCCCCGGCGGACGCGGCGCTGCGGGTGGCGGTGCGGGTGGCGGTGCGGGTCGCGGTGCGACGGCTCGCCCGCAGCCCACCAGCGTGCGGTACATGAACTGGCTACCACCGTACGGCCCATCCGACGTGAAGGTGCTGTTCGAGGGCAGTCCGCAGTTTGCGACCGTGGCGTACAGTGAAAACGCGAACACCATGTTCGTGAGCGATAGCGGCGCCGTCATCGCGATCCGCGATGGCAAGCGCATGAACCTTGGACGCACCGTCACGCTGTCAACCGGTAGTGGTGGTTTTGGTGGTGGACCGGGCGGTGGCCGAGGCGGTGCCGGTGGTGGCGCTAACGACACCGCGTCGGTGGGCGCGTTGCTCACCAAGGTGGGACCCAACGGGCAGGCGTTCGTGTTGCTCGGTAAGGACGGCAAGTCGGTCGCGGTCTCCGGCACCCGCGCACCTGGAGCCAAGTGGAGCACGGAAGCACCGCGTCCGTGGGTGGACCGACTGGACATCGAGTCGGGCACACGCACACGCGTTTTCGAAAGTCCGGCGAACGGCTACGACGAGTTCGTCTCGGCCCTCGACGACGACGTCTCGCAGTTCATTTACACCCACGAATCGCCCACCGTTATCGCCGATGCGTATCTGCGCGATGTCGCGGCGAACGTGAACAGGAAACTCACCGCGAACGTGGATGTGGGACCCGAAGTGACTGGCGCACAGCTCAAGCGTTTCCAGGTCACGCGTCCGCGCGATGGACTTACGTTCTGGGTCGAGGTCACGCTA
>JANLVM010000329.1:0-1790 GCA_031364015.1 Gemmatimonadaceae bacterium | reverse complement strand
CTGAACAGTATTGGAGCTAAAGTGAGCTAAAGGGGTGTCGCTGCGATCGCGTGGATATACCCTCCGCGAGTGCTGCGGTCTGCTACTGTGGTTTCTTCGCGGTCGCGGCGGCACGACTCCGAACCAATGTTCGCTCGCGTTCAATCGACAGCAACACGCGGCTCCAGTCGGTCACGCTGGGCGTGCCCTCCATCATGGCCGTCGTCGGCTGATTGACGTCAATCTGTCCATCGAACACAAACAGCGCCGACTGCACCTCGCGCTGTTTCAATCGGTACTCACCGAAGCCCGGACTCAGTGGCAGAACATCGAGCGGTCGAAAATCGCGCCCGGTATTGCTGATGAGGAACTCCTGCGGTGAGAATCGTGTCTCACCCTGCTCGAGCGCGAAAAAGCTGACGTACCAGAGAGAGTACGACGGCAACCGATAGCGCTCTTTCACCGCGAGAATCGCCTGTTGTTTGCTGGCGACGAGGTCACGCATCGCGCGATAGGAATCGACCGAGAGGAGGCGAATGAGGCGTTCGTCCAACGGGATCGCACGAACCTGTAGTCCGGACGAGGGCGAAACTCTGAGTGCAATGTCGTCTTGCTTGAGCGAACCGAATCCCGCCGGAACGAAGTTCGGATCAAGTGTGTCCCCGACCGTGCCAGACTGTCCGGCCGGTGGAACCTGTGCGGCCGGTGGAACCTGTGCGGTGGCCGGTTGACCGGTCGCGCACGCGACCATCAACATCGCCAGCGGCAGCCACGGCACGGTGCGCAGTACGGTCCGCATGACGTGTCCCATTGGGTTGCGGTTCATGTGCGAAAAGGTGCTTACTCGAGTGTCGGTGACGACTTCCAGTCTGGTTCGGCCAGCAGTGACAGGAGCGCCGCAGCCAGTTCATCTCGGCCCAATCCGGTCGTGGCGCTGAAGGCCACGATCTGGTCGGACTCCGTACCGATGTCCTTCGCCAGCGCGGCAATGCGTGGTTCGACTTCCGCCGTCCTCAACTTATCAACCTTTGTGGCCGCCAGAATGGTTGGTACCCCAAGATTGGCCAGGAAATCCAGCATCACGCGATCATCATCGGTGGGATCGCGCCGGACGTCCAACAGCAACACGACGCCGCGCAGGGCGACGCTTTCCGACAAGTACCCTTCAATCAACGGCTGCCACTCGGCTTTCCGTGCCTTCGAAATGCGGGCGTACCCGTAGCCGGGCAAATCGGCCAACACGAACAGGTGATTCACATTGAAGAAATGAATCTCCCGCGTGCGTCCAGGCGTGTTGCTCACCCGTGCGAACGACTTGCGGCGCATCAGCCGGTTGAGCAACGACGACTTGCCGACATTCGAACGCCCAGCGAAGGCGATTTCGGGAAGCACGTTCTCGGGCTTCCATCCTTCTTTCGTCGCCATCGGCCCCAGATACTCCAGGTACTTGATGACGAGGGGATCGTCGCTCACGACGGCCGTTCCGAACGGTCAGCCACGGTCGTCACGTCGGTTCGAGACGCCACCACCGGGGTGCGAAGCGCCAGCGCCAGCACTTCGTCCATCGTTCGCACTGCGTGCCACGTCACGGCGTCACGTACCTCTTCCGGCAGCTCCGCGATATCCTTGAAATTGCCTTGCGGTACGATGACGTGGGCGATGTGATACCGGTGTGCCGCGACGGCCTTCTCGCGCAGTCCGCCGATAGGAAGTACGCGCCCGCGCAGCGTCACTTCACCGGTCATCGCTACGTCTCCGCGCACCGGAATACCGGTGAGCGCGCTGGTGAGCGCGGTGGCCATCGCGATCCC
>JANLVM010000318.1:0-1715 GCA_031364015.1 Gemmatimonadaceae bacterium | reverse complement strand
CCCCTTTGCGACCCCTGCGCCTTTGCGTGAAACAACACCCATCCCCAAGTAACCTTCCCCCATGTCTGCTCCTCGCCTCTACACCGACCTAGCGTGGGTTTGGAACTACCTGAGCCCGCCTTCGCACTACGGGGAGGAGGTCGCCACCTTTCACCGCCGGTTCGTGCGCGAGGGGGTGCCGGCGGGAGGCACGGTGCTGCACTTGGGCAGCGGCGGGGGGAGCATCGACTCGCACCTCAAGGCCAACTACACGGTGACGGGGGTGGACCTCAGCGCGGCCATGATCGAGGTCGCGCGTGGGCACAACCCCGAGGTCGAGTATCTGCAGGGCGACATCAGGGACGTGAGGCTGGAGCGCACGTTCGACGCGGTGCTGCTGCACGATGCCACGACGTACCTGCTGACGCCCGAAGAGATGCTCGCCGCCTTCCGCACGGGCGCCGCCCACCTCAAACCGGGGGGGGTGATGATCTACCTTCCCGAGGAGTTGCGCGGCAGGCTGCGGCAACACGAAACCCGTGCGCGCACGATCGGAGACGACGACCTATCCGTCACCACGATCGAAGTGGATTTCGATCCCGATCCCACGGACGGCTGGTTCGAGATCACGTTCGTGTTCCTCATCCGGCGCAAGGGTGAACTGGAAGTCGTGCACGACACGCACCGCATGGGCGTTTGGGAACTGGACGATCTGCTCGCGCTGATGCACGAAGCAGGGTTCGACACCCTCGTCGAACCCTGGGAACTCAGCGACCTGGAGCCCGACGAGGAGTATCCGCTGGTCACGGCGACCCGAAAGGGAACCGCGAACCAGGCACCGGGGAACGGAAAACGGGAACCGTGAGGATTAGGTCTGAACCCCCTCGCCCCTCCTGTGCTATGCCACCACTTAGTATCCACTTCTGCCAGCACATGGTATCCACCTATAACTCCGAAATGAGGGCCAGATCGAAGCCCGCGAATTGAAGCCTGAGGCCCGCTTCTGTGTCTGCGATGACGACTCGGTGGCCGGTCAGCCCGCGCCCGACTTTGTGTTCCTTTCCGCGGAACGAGATGAAGCCCTCCGAGTCGACTTTCCGGGATTGGGCTCCGTGGGGAATCTCGTGCTCGGGCATGGTGGCGGGTCTCTTGCGGTTGGATGGCGCAAATCGGCTGCCAGGAGTCTTGCCGCCCAGCGAGTCGTGGGGGCGAACCCAGTTGTAGCGTTTGAGGAACCAGTCCAACTCGTGCTGGGCCGCAGCCATCGTGGGCTGCATGAGTTGGTCGCCGAGTTCGCACTTGAGGGTCCGGTGGAAGCGCTCAACCTTGCCCTGCGTCTGGGGATGCCGGGGTCGTCCGTGGATGGGCTGGATGCCAAGAAGCATCAGCCTGGCTTCGAAAGCGGTCGGCGCCTTCGAGCCCGGAGCTCCCCAGCAGTCCCCGTTGTCCATGAGGATCTGCAAAGGCAGGCCGTACTCCTCGAACATGCCCCACAGGGTGTCGAAGACCGTGGATCCGCGCTTGTCCGGAATCGCCTGCAGGGCAAGTCCGTAGCGCGTGGCGTCGTCGATGACGCTCAGGATGCTGTACGGGGTTTCCCTCGAAAGACCCTTGAAATCCATCTGGAGGAGTTCGAGCGGATGTTCGCGCTCGAATCTCTCCATGGGCGAGGCGAGTTTGCGCGGCGTTGTCCTGCCGTGCCTTTCCACGATCCGGTTGGCTGTTCTGAGACTAAC
>JANLVM010000260.1:0-1643 GCA_031364015.1 Gemmatimonadaceae bacterium | reverse complement strand
GACGGTGCCGAAATCGGCGAGTCCCGTCTTGTCCGCCGAGTTGCGCGAAATGGTGGGCGATGCCGTGGCCTTCACCGTGACCGCGCCCACTTTGACGGTGGTCTTGTCGGCGCGACGTACGATGATCTTGAGCTGCCCGTTGGCCTTCTTGCATTTGGCCGTTGGTCCGAGCGACTGGTTTTTGCTCCCGCCGCTGTCGGCGGTTGCCTGCTTCTGCTTTTTGCTTCCGCCGGATGATCCCATCGCGATCAGGCCGCCGTCATGGTGCGCATTGCCTCGAGGCCGTCCGTCACGGCCTGCTTCGCGGCATCGTACAGCAGCACCGCGCGATCGCGTCCCGAGGCATCGTGCAGTGCGCGTGCGGCCCACGGAAAGAGCGGGTCGCGGGCAAATCCGCTGCCAAGCATGTACGACAGCAGTACGTAGAGATGCTGGCCCAAGGGAGACGGCAGATCCGCGAGCTCTGCGCGGCGCAGCGCGTCACTCACTCCATGTTCGATCGCCTCGATGCCGATGGCCCGGGACTTCTCCGGGTGCACGTCAGTCAGGAACGCGCGCAGCCGTTCCAAGGTCTCACCGACGGTTGGTGCCGGTTGCACACGGTCGACGTGGTCAGCGGCGACCAGATCGGGATCGGGAAGGGGTGCCGTGAACGTGCCCACGGTGCCGATGCGCAACTGCGCGAGGTCATCCATGGTGAGATCCCGTGCGCGCACCATCGCCTTGACTGCGGGCCGACCGTCTTCACCCGTGGCAGCCTCGATCCAGACCAAGGCGTCTTCGCGCAGCAGATGCAGCCGTTCACTGCCCTCGCCGGCGAGCGACAGTGCCGATGCTGCCCAGGGGAGAAACGGGTCGACGTCGAAGTGACTGCCGAGCGCGAACAGGAGGTCGAAGTACGAGACATCGAAGGTCATCTCGAGGCCATGCTTGCGCGCGCGACGCATGGCGTGTTCCGCCAACTCGGACAGTGCGTCAGTGCCGATGAGCGCCGCGTCTACGGGGAACAGCCGCTGTCCGCGAGCCACTAACAGCTCCTGGACGTCGCGCATGCGGACATCGGCGATCAGGTCCAGCTGGCGCTGCGATACGATCAGCATCTGGAACTCTGAGTGGTGCAAACGCCGAGGTCGCGAGACAGGCGTGTGTGGTCAGGCACGTGGATCAAGGCTCGCCGGGGATCCCCACTGGAGCGAGGGGAAGTAGATCGTGGCTCAGGGAGCGGCAAGCGCCATATGCGCGAACTCGGGTTCGGGTTAGCTGGATACGCTGGTGCGCGCGATCACGGAGCTGGCGGCGTAGCCGTTCTATTGGGAACTGGCGCGTGAATTCGGTGAAGGGGTTTGACGGCGAACGTGCAACATTGCCTCGTGACCTTCGCCGCCGACCTTCCCCCTTGCGCACTCGGCGCCGCCGAGCCGACCTTATGGGCATGCCCGCGCCTGTGCAGACGTACTACACCGTTGATGAAGTGCTCGCCTTCCCGGCTGACGGGAACAAGTACGAGCTTCTCTACGGCGAGTTGGTCGTGAGTCCGACGCCGCGCATGTGGCATCAGCGGGTCGTGATGCGGCTGTCACATATCCTTCTCGAATACTGCCACCGAGACGGATTCGGCGAGGTTTTCAGCGTGGGGTGCGATC
>JANLVM010000252.1:0-12195 GCA_031364015.1 Gemmatimonadaceae bacterium | reverse complement strand
CAGATTCGCTGACGTGTAACTGAAGACCCGAGTCGCGCCTGTGGCCAGACCCACCACCGTTGGCGTGATCTGCTGCGACTGTCCGGGGGCCAGCGTCACCGCGCGCGGATCGACCGTGACGGCGGTGCAGGCGTTGGGCAGCGGGGAAACCGTCACCGGTATGGACGTCTGGCGAGTCGTCGACTTGATGTTGGTACCGGTGCCGCTCGCTGTGACAGTGATCTGCGCCGGCCCACCTGCGCCGACTGCGGTTACGCGCGCCAGGCCCGTACCGATGCTGGCCACCGTCGCCACCGAGCTATTGCTGGTCCCCCATTGATAGGACAACGAGGCGCCCACTGCGACGCCCGTGACGTTGGCCTGGAGATCCCCTGTCTGGGTTTCCACCAGCGTCAGCTGGTTGGGCGCAATCGCCACGGTCGCAAACGCTTCGGGATTCTCCGGCACCTCCACGTTGGCCGAGCCGGATACCGACGGCGACGCCGTCGACGTCGCCGTGATCGTGGCGGAGCCCGTGCTGACGGCCGTAACCGTTGCCACCGCGCCGCTTGCCGTTACAGTCGCCACATCGGGACGCGAACTGCTCCAGGTCACGCCGCTCGACGCGTTCCCTGTAACGATCACACTCGCGCGCAACTCACTGCTCTGACCAATGCGCACACTGGCGGAAGACGGCGAGACGGAGACGCTCGTGACGCGCGCAGTAGTGACGATACCACCATCACCGCCGCCGCATCCGGCGACGATCATCGCCAGTGCGCACAGCGCGCGAACACGCGACCAAGCGCCAACGCGCCGAGCGCGTCGTTGAAACGAAATCAAACTGATCGTCGGCATGCTGTTGACTCTAGTTGCGCGGAAAGCCCCAGCTCAACCCGATTTTGGCCGCGTACGTGGTGAACGAGTTGAACGATCCGATGGAGCCGTCGACGTATTGGAAGTCGCCGAATCCTTGCCGGACGACCGCCACGCCGGCATCGATGTTGGTGACGGTATTGAGACGAATGGCAATACCGGCGCCCGCGCCGAACCCTGGACCGCTGGACGACGTGCCGAAATTGTTACTCTGCTGCAGATAGGCGAGCCGCCCGGAGAGATACGGGGAGAATCGTTCCAATCCAGTGACTGGCACCCAGCGCGGTTCCAGAAAAAGCCCTGCGATGGTGAGGTTGTCGGGACCCGCGCTGTGCGTCGTCCACTGTCCGCCGATTCCCAACGAGATGATTCCGGCCAACTCCGACTCCCACAGCCGGTTGAAACGCAACTGTGGCTCGAGGCCGAACCCGCCACTGGTCACGGCATTCTTTCCGACGCCGATGTTCGTCGACAAGACGGCGATCTGCACCGCGTACTTCTGGAGCGACTGCCCCGTCAGCATCGCGGGAACAGCCAGAGTCCCGGACGCGGCCAAGGCCACTAACAACCGCAGCTGCAGGCGAGTGATCGTCATGATACGTGAGTGTCCATGTTGAAAGTTTCGCAAGGACGGCAACGCACCACGCCGCCGTCTCCCGCCAGGGATACCGTCCAATCTTACCGTCGCAACGCACCCAATGTCACGCCTCGCGCTACCATCGTACCGCCGGTGCCACTCACATCCATGCTTACATCCAACTTCCGGCGCTCCAGAATGCCCGCTGCGCCCTTTCGCCTCTCGACTCTCAGCGTGAACTGTGCATGCGCCACACCGGACGACGCGCCGGTGATTCGCGGCGCGCCGTCAAGCACCACGAGATGCTCTGCTCCCTCGGCAAAGAACGCCGTCAGTTCGGCGTTGCGACGCCTGCCACCACGAAGGTCCACGACCACATCATCGGTCGCGCGCTGAACGTCTGCCGCAGTTGGCCCTTCGACCAGAGGGGCCTCGACGGGCACCGGCGGATCTGCCCGACGCACCAACGGCTCCGGCGGCGGCGCGACGCGCGGCGTGTCTCGGGCCACACCAGGCGTAACGATTCCGGATTGGTCCGGCAACCGTGTTCGCGGCACGACAGACTGCCCTACTGGGGGCTGCCCTACTGGGGGCTGGCCTTGCCCCGGGGTCGCCGAGGCCTTGGCGGTGGGCGGGGGAGTCTGCGCTGGCCCAGATAACGGAATCGGGGTCAACTTCGACGTCGCCGTCGTTCCACGAGAGTCAGCCAGACCGCTGGCACCTCCGACGACCGTCGGTTCCGGCCCGGGCGGCAGCACGGTTTCGCTGGGCGGAAGCGGCACGACCGGTTGAGGTGGAGACGGCCAGAACACAATCGCCAGCACTGCCGCTGCGACCAACGCCAGCCCACCACCGACCACGCGAGGGGTCGCGATCGCGACGCGCGCTTCGCCCACGGTGATCGGGACGGTCGCGCGCTGCGCTCCGATCGACGCCGTGATCGTGGTGCTTCCGACACCAGTGGCCGCAACCCAACCATCGGGCGAAACACGCGCGACCTGTTCGTCGCTGCTCGACCAGGTCATGCCCTCAGTGTCGAGCGGCGCATCACCCTCGGTACGAAGCTGCGCGCGTACCTGCTGTGACGCACCAACGCGCAGCGAGAGTTCACTGGGCAGTTCCACGCCGAGAATTCTGGGAACGCGCGCGTGCAGTTCGATGTCCGCCGCGTGCACGTTGGCGGCTGACGTGTCGACGTCGACGTCGACGAGCTGCGCGTGCACGGTGAAGCCGCCCGCGCGCCGAGCCGTCACGGTGCCGTCGGATGACACCGTCGCCGCATCGGCGGGAACGGCGCGCCAGGCTACATGCGGTAACACCAGCGCCCCCGTCGCATCGCGCGCGTCCAGCGTCAGCGCGCAGGGGATCCCTACCACACACTCGTTCCCGCTCGCGCGAATGACGAACGATTCCAAAGGCGCTGGCATCACACGCACTTCAAATGTCCCCGTCACCCCATCGACCGTTGCCGAAATCATGGCCCTGCCCACGCCGCACGCCGTCACGCGACCAGCAACGTCGACCGTCAGCACACCGTGGTCCGACACGGTCCAGCGCGCCGACGGATCGGATACGGCACGCCCCAGCGTATCCACCGCGCTGAGTGTCAGCGTCATCGAGCTGCCGGTCACAAGACGCGCGTGTTCGCCGACAATCACGACCTGCGCCACCGGCGCGCGGCGTACCCGCACGGCGATCTCGTGAACCAACGGTGTGCCATCGGCCCGCTGCACAACGCCCCGCACGCGTGCGGTGCCCTGCGCCATTCCGCGCACCACGCCTGCGGCATTGATGGCCACGATCTGCGCGTCGTCGGTGGACCAGTGCACCGATCCCAGCGCGATAGGCCTGGCATGCTTGTCGACGCCGCGAAGCGTGATCGACGACACCGCATCGACGTCGAGATCGAGCGACGCCGGGACCGACTCGATGCGCACCGCGACCGGGGCGGCAACGCGCAGCTCGACGGCCACTTCGCCCACCATCGTACCGCCCACCGATTCGCCCGCAGCCAGAATGCGCGCGGTGCCCGGCGCGCGGGCGATGGCCGTCATCCGTGCGAGATCGACATCGGCCACCGCCGGCGCGCTGCTCCACACGCGTACGCCGGCGTTGGAGCGCGGGTCGCCCACCGCATCGGTGACGCGGAGTATGATCGCCACCGACTCGCCGATCTCGGCCGTGTCGATTGCGAGCGATATACTGATCGCGCCAATCGCCGCCTCAACCGACTCGAGCTCCACGCTATCGGCGGCGCCATCCACCTCCACGGTCACGCGCGCCAGTCCGGGACCGATAGCGAGCGCCGTGCCCGCCGAGTCGATATATACGACCGACGGTGCCGCCGATGACCAGCGCGCATCCACGCCCGCAACCGGTCTTCCCCGATCGTCGAAGGCATCGAATCCGAGGGCGACCGCCCCACCCAGTTCGAGGCGCGTTGACACGGCGCGAAGCGTCACCTTCGTCACGGGACGACGTCGCACGACGACGTCGATGGTGCGCCGCACCGCCCCAACCGCGACGTCCACGGTGGCGTGCCCCACTTCCAGTGCCCGGAGACCACCGAGCCCATCGGGTTGCACGATACCCGGCGAGCGGCTGAGCCACGACAGCGACACGTCCTGTCTGGGCGCGCCATTGACATCGAACGCCGTCACGTCGGGCGTGATGAGGTCGTCCACCAGCATCGTCAGGAACGGCGCGGTAGTCGACAGCCGCGCGATAGGCGCCGACTCCACCGTGATCACCGTCTCAGCGAACACGTCGTTGATCGTCGCACGGATCGCGGTGAGACCGGGGGCCACGCCGGTCACGCTCCCGTCGGTGTCGACGCGCGCGACAGCCGATGCGAGCGACGTCCATGCCACCACCGCATTGGGCATCGTATCGCCACTCTCCGACGCCACTCGGGCGCGAAGCTGCACTGCGCCGCCGACAAACACGGTCGCACTCGGCGGCGAGATGCTCACGAGCAGCGGCGCCGCCCGCGTCGACCCGGCAGTCGCGGATCCGGTATTGCGCGGTACGGGACTCATGGGCGTGCGCGCCGACAGCGCCTCCGTGGTGGCAATGCGCTCCGCCTGCAGTGCCTGTGCCTGCGTGGCCAAAGCGCGGCGCACCGCTCCGCCATCGCTCGGCAAGTTGGTCGTGAAGACGTCCACCAGATCGTCGAGTGACGGCCAACGGTCAGGGGGCTCCTTCGCCAACATGCGCATGACCGCGTTCGCCAGAAACGCCGGACAGTCAGGACGCAGTTGCCGCAGCGGGGTCGGCGCCCGGTTTCCGTGTGCCGCGATCAACTGATACAGGTCACCCGAAAACGGTGGCTGACCGGTAATAAGTTGATAGGCGGTTACTCCCAGCGCGTACTGATCCGAGGCGGGACCCACCGGCTGGCCGGAGAATTGCTCCGGGCACATGTACAGCGGCGTGCCGATAGACGATCCCGACTTCGTCAAGCTCCCGCCATCGACGGCTTTGGCGATGCCGAAGTCGGTGAGAATGATGTCACCCTTCATGTTCACCATGATGTTCGCCGGCTTCACGTCGCGGTGAATGATGCCTTCGGAATGCGCGTACGCGAGTGCTCGTGTGGCGTTGGCGAGGATCCACTGCAACTGGTCGATCGGGATTGGGTCCGGGCGGCGCAACAGCTCGTCAAGCGCGCCACCGCTGATCATGCTCATGACGAAGAAGATCAGCTCTTCGCTGCGCTGGATGTCATGCACCACGATGATGTTCGGGTGCTGCAAGCGGGCGGCGATACGCGCCTCCTGCAGGAAACGCTCGGCCATGCCAGAAGTCAGCATCAGCCGCGGGTCCATCACCTTGATGGCAACGGTGCGCGCCAACTTGAGATCCTTTCCCACGTACACGACGGCCATGCCACCACGCCCAAGCTCGCCCGCGATGTCATACAGGCCGATGGTGGCCTGGCGAAGCCGATCGAGCATCGGATCCGCGACATCCTGATCGGGATTGGCGAACAGCTCGGGTACCAAGGGAACGGTCGAGGCCAGGGTGAGGGAGGCGCGGCAGGACGACAGGTAACATTCAAGGATACCGCATCAGAGACATGCAGGTAAGAGACGAAGTGAGGCCAGTGCACCTCTGCGGACGCCGCGCCCCACCGCCGCGTTTTGCAGGCCACTGTGCTGGAGTGCTGCCTGGTGCTGGTTGGTCGTTACGGCGAGGCCGCTGATCGCGATTTGGATACGCTCACTCGACAGCTACGTCTGGAAGCGGTTGCCGTCGACGAGGAGCAGGGACGGCTCGCGCGCGAGGCAGCGGTTCGGTACGGGCGATCACGTCATCGAGCGACACTCAACTCGAGGCGCTCTCGTTTCGAGACCACCACGCCGCCGGGTGAGCCGCCTCTCAGAAGGTCAGTTCGATCGTCGCATGCACGGCACGAGCCGGCAGGATGAAGTACCGCACCGTCCCGGATCCACTGACGGACCCACTGCCAAACTTTTGCGTATCCCCAAGGTTGACCCCGCGAATCGACATCGCATACCGTGACCACGTCGCCCGCGCCGTCGCATCGACCACGTAGAAATCCGGCAGCACCCGATCGACACTACTGGTGTTGTCCAGGAACGCGCGCGACTGATAGCGACCTTCCACCGTGAGCGTCAGGGCGCGATGCGCCGACAGTTCAAGCCGATGCGCACTCATGAACCGCGGGGTGAGCAACGGCTCGACATCACGTCGCACGACCGGCACGCCGCGCGATGAATCGGTGAACGACCGAATGCTATTCGTGCTCCACGTCGCGTTGCCAACCAGCACGACGCGCGGCGCAACCGTGACCCGTCCGTCCACCTCGATGCCGCGTCGGTAGCTCGCACCCACATTGCGACGTAGTACCGACCCCGACGCCGTCGGCGCGCCGATGCGTGCGATATCGTTGCGAAAGTCCATGCTGTAGAGGTTCGCACGCAGCGCGCGCCCCACACCCTCCCAGGCGACACCCGACTCCAGATCGCGCACCGATTCGGGTTGTACGCGCGTGAAGTCCCCGTAGTCGGCCACGTTGCCGGCGTTGAGATCGTCGTCGCCAGCGAACAGATCACTGCGCGTAGGTTCGCGTGTCGTGGCGCCGTACGACACGAAGGCGCTCCACGCGCCGCTCAAGCGCACCGTCGCGCCTGCTTTGGGATTGAAAAACGTCCAATCGATGCGTCGTTCGTTGATCCCGGCTCGGGCATCGGGCGAATACCGAAAACGCGTCCACCGTGTTTGCAGATCGGCAAACCACCGCATCCGGCCACGATCCCACGAGGCCTTCGCGAACCCGCTCGCGTCTTGCTTGTGACCGGTGTTCTCGTACAGCGTGGTCGAGAGATCCGGTCGCAGGAACGCGCGATGCACGCGCGCGTAGGTATTGCCATTCAGTCCGAGATTGAGATGTACATCGCCACGGTCGACGTTCACTGCCGTCGTGACCCCGTACCACTCGTGCGCCAGCCCAAAGCGGTACCGATCGGACGCGTCGAAGTAGTCGTAGTTGCCGCTGGCCGAATTGCGATACGCCGTGGTGCTCACCGTGGCGACGTCGGACAACACATGCGATACCGACAGCGCCAGCAGCTGCTGACCGAACTTGTCCCGCTCATCGAACGCCAGCGGATTGTAGCGTCGATTCTGACGCAACTCGTCCACCGTGGCACCCACGTACGAGAGCGTGTCGGCCAGCAACCCCACCAGGGCCGTGGCTTTGACGATCGTGCGACGGCCAAACCACCCTGCCCCGAGAAACGCCGATCGCCCCATCACGCCACTGTGATCGCGATAGCCATTCGTGCGCAGCGCGCTGGTGCGTCCGTACACCGCGAATCGATCGGCGATGAGCCCCGAGCGAAACGATGCGCTGGCGCGTTGCGCGCCAAACGACCCAAGCTGAAGGCTGAGGTCACCGCCCGCGTCCGTGCGCGCCACAGGCACGGTCTCGAAGTTCACCGAACCCGCGAAGGCGGCGGTGCCCGCGGTGCTGGTGCCGACACCACGTTGCACTTGCACCGACTGCACATTCGCCATGAGGTCTGCCACATTCGCGAAGTAGAGGACTTGATCCTCCATGTCATTGAGCGGGATACCGTCGATCGTGATGTTGATACGCGTTTGGTCGAGTCCGCGCAGGCGCAGGTAACTGTATCCCCACGGTGTGCCGGTTTCGGTGTGCGCCGTCAGCGACGGTGACGCCCCCTGCAGCAACAGCGGAACATCCTGTCCGAAATTCCGTTGCCCGATGAGGTCGCGACCCATCGTCGTCTGGGCTATGGGCGCGGCGGTCCCGGCGCGAATAGCCGATATGAGCACCCGTTCGATGCGTTGCCCGGAGTCGCTGCGAAGACTGCTATCGCGACGAACGGGGGGAACAGTTTGCGCGAACGCCACAGCGGCGAACGCCACAGCGGGCAGTGAGACGACGACGGCCAGCGCGGCCAGCCACGATGCGCGCCACGGGCGCACGTTGAGACGCTTGAACATTGGACTCCCTACGCCGGTACGAACCGGATCAGGTTCTGCGGGACTCTCTCAGCCTACGCGCGACAGTGCGGTAGGCACCCCGGTCTTGTACGGAAAAGATATCCACTGTGCCAGCGTCTGCGCTACCTTCACCGCCATGCTCGATAGCATCCTCAGTCTCTGCAGCTGGCTCACCGCACACGGCAGTTCCTGCGCGGAGCTGTTTGGATTCATCACGGGCGTGCTGAACGTGTGGCTGGTCACGCGCGAGAACATCTGGAGCTGGCCAGTGGGGGTGCTCAATGCCGGCTTTTACATCGTGGTGTTTGCACGGACCGGCCTCTACTCGGACACGGGTCTGCAGGTGGTCTACCTGGTGCTGTCGTTCTATGGCTGGTGGCACTGGGCGTGCGGTGGACCGACCCGCGCCTCGGTCGTCGTCACGCGCGTCTCCACGCGTCTCGTGCTGTGGCTGGCCGGACTGGGCCTCATCACCTGGTTGGTGCTCGCCACCGTCACCGCGCGCATTCCGGGTTCGGCGCTCCCGCGTCTCGACGCGGCTCTGGTGTCGGTTAGTCTCATGGCGCAGTGGATGATGACGCGCAAGCTCCTCGAGCACTGGCTCCTCTGGATCGCGGCCGATGTGGTATACGTTCCCCTATTCCTCAACCGCGGGCTACGGCTGACGGCCGCGCTCTACGCCGTGTTCCTCGTGCTGGCCATCATCGGTTTCGTGCAATGGAAGCGATCCGCCCATCGAACGACCCTGTTTCCATCGCTCGCGTCGTCGTGACCGGATCGGAATCGGTCGGGAAGTCGACACTCGCTGGCGAGCTCGCCGCTCACTATGGTGTGCTCGCCGTTCCCGAGTTCGTGCGTGACTATGCCGCGAGCAAAGGCGCGGCGTTGGATTTCCGCGATCACGGGCCCATCGCCAAGGGCCAGATGGCACTGGAAAATGAGTATCTGGTGCGCGCCCACGATCGGGGCGATACTCTGTTAATTCACGACACCGACCTCGTGAGCACGGTCGTGTACTGTCATCATTATTTCGGACGCTGTCCGGCGTTTATTGAGGAGGCCGCGATCGCCCGTCGTCCCACGCACTACCTGCTGCTGGATATCGATACCCCATGGGTCGCCGACGGCGTACGCGATCGCGGCGATCGGCGCGTCGAGCTCCAGCATCTTTTCGAGGCGACGCTGACGCGCCTCCATGCGCCATTCACGACGATTCGTGGGGACTGGACCTCCCGCTTCGTTCACGCCGTTGGTCTGATCGACACCTTCCGTACCGCGTAATCCATTCCTACTTCCTACTTCCTACTTCCTACTCGATGTCCCAATCCTTCGCATCCCACACTCAGTGGACCCCTGCCTACCACTTCTTCACCTCACCACTCGCCAGCGTCTTTTTCGTGTGGTCCCTCGTTCGTCTTATTTCGCATCCCGGTTCCGATACGGCATACATGATGGTTGGTGCCAGCGCCTTGGTCGGCGCGACCGCCATGTTGCGCATTTCCGCGCTGCGCGTGCAGGACCGGCTGATTCGCCTCGAAGAACGGCTACGCTTTGCGCGTATCCTGCCCGCCGATCTGCAATCTCGTATCGACGAACTTCGGCCAGCCCACATGGTCGCGCTGCGCTTCGCCTCAGATGCCGAACTGCCGGAGCTGGTGCGGAAGGTGCTCGCCAACCCGCAGCTCAAGCAGAAAGAGATCAAGGCCCAGGTGCGCGAGTGGCGCTCCGATTACTTCCGCGCCTGATCGCGTTCGCTTGGCGCGGGCGGCGCGTTGCGTCTCCGCGCGGGCTTGGTCTTCGATCGCTCCAGCGACACACCGATTCCGCCGTTCGAGGTCCGTAACACCGACTCGAACGTCAGGCGCGTGTGTGCCGCGAGCGTTCGGTCGGGGACCAGGAGTGCGAGACGCCAATCCACGCCACCGGCCCGCACGATGTCGCCCAATCGCGCGTACAAGGAGCGCAGATCCGACCCTTCGCTTACGCGCAACCCATAGGGCGGATTGGTCAGCACGAGTCCGCGCGCACCAAGGGCGCTGAGATCGACCGCCGAGATCGGACGCTGCTCGATCTCGACATCGGCCACCACCCCAGCCCGTTCGGCGTTGGCACGCGCTGCCGTGCACGCGCCGGCATCACGATCGCTCAACAGGATGCGCACGCCGTTCGACGGCTGTGCGCGGGCTCGCGCCTCGTCTCGTTGCGCCGTCACCCACGCCGCGTCGACACCGGGCCAGTGCTCGAGCGCGAATCGACGCCCGAGGCCGGGGGCGATCGCCCGAGCACGTAGCGCGGCCTCGATGCCAATTGTGCCCGAACCACAGAACGGATCGACGAGCGGCAGGTCGCCGTTCCACTCGCACGCCGCCAACATGGCCGCAGCCAGCGTCTCGCGCAGCGGTGCTTTCGCGACGGCCTGTCGCCATCCGCGGCGGTGCAGTAACGCCCCGGAACTGTCGATGCTGATCGTGCACCGATCGTGCTCGAAGCGCACGACAATCAGTTGCGCGATCTCGGCATCATCGGCGGCCCGGTCGTGGGTCGGCGGCGCGAGTGGATCATCGGTCGCCTCCTCGCGCGGCTCGTCATCGCGCTGCTCGTCATCGCGCTGCTCGTCATCACGCGCCGTCGCCAGCACGGTCGCCGATGTCACCGCTCGCATGGCCGACCGCGCCACACGCTCGGCAACGGCATCGGAGTGATACAGTCGCGATTTTCGGCAGGTGACACGAAAACGCAGTGTCGCACCTGGCGCGATCAGCGCCGACCACGGCACCCGCCCCGCCTGCTTTTCCAGCATGGCGAAATCTCGGGCGGTGAACTCGGCGACGCGCACCAGGACCCGGGTCGCGAGTCGCGACCACAGGTTCACGTGCAACAGCGTTTCGATGGTCGCCGAAAACGCCACACCGGCGGGACTTACCTCGGCAATGCGCACCTGGAGCGCGCGCAACTCGTCCGCCAGCAGGGCGGCGACACCCGGCGCCGCGATGGCGAAGGCGTCGAAGGTGCGCGCGGCACTCGTCGGCGTTCGATGCAACGTGCGACCTGAATCGCCCGGCGAAGTGCTACGCGGCTTGTGCACCCATTTCGCGATGCCGAGCGAGCGGCCCGTACGAGCGTGCACCACGGGCGAGCAGGAGTCGATAAAACTCCGACGCTTCGAGCGACGGCGCGAACAGGAATCCCTGCCCCAGCTCGCAACCAAGCTGCAAGAGCTTGGCACGCTGCGCCTCCGTCTCGATCCCCTCCGCCACGGTACTCATCCGTAGCGTATCCCCGAGCGCTACAATCGCACTAGCCAACACCGGACCTTCGCCTCCCTTATCGATGACATCCACGAACGCTCTATCGATCTTCAGAATGTCGATCGGAAAGCGCTGCAGGTAGCTGAGGGAAGAATAACCGGTCCCGAAGTCATCGATAGCCAGTGACACGCCAAGGCCCTTGAGCTCCGTCAATCTCGACATGGAGAGCTCCGTGTTCTTCATGAGCATGCTCTCAGTGAGTTCGAGCACGAGATGGCAAGGATCCAGTCCAGAATCCGACAGCGCCGACCGCACGTCGTCCACGATCCCAGGCTCTTGCAGTTGGCGACCGGACAAGTTGACGGTAATGCGCATTGGATGCCCGCGCTCCTTTTCCCATTCTCGCGCCATACGACAGGCGCGGCGCAGGACCCAACGACCGATCGGCACGATCAGTCCCGTTTCCTCGGCAATCGGGATGAACAGTCCTGGCGGCACGATTCCGCGCTCGCGACACGCCCACCGCACCAGCGCCTCGGCGCCGATGATCTCGCCGGTGGCCAACCGTACAATCGGCTGATACTCCAACAGGAACTCTTCCCGATTGATAGCGGCACGCAGGTCAGTCTCGACCACCAGCCGATCCATCGCTGCCGCCTGCATTTTCGGTTCAAAGAGCACGGATATCCCTTTGCCACGCGTTTTCGCCACGTACATCGCGACATCCGCGTTTCGGACAAGTTCGTCCGACGTCTCTCCGCGGGAGGTGCGCGCGATGCCGATGCTCGCGCTGACGAACACCTCTTTACCGCCCAGCTTGAACGGTCGTGAGAGCGCCGCCGCGATGCGCTCAGTGACGATCAGCACATCGTCAACACCGTCTGCATCTTCCAGGAGCATCGCGAACTCGTCACCGCCCAGGCGCGCGATCAGATCACTGTCGCGCACGCAGGACCCCAGTCGTCGTGCCGCCTCCACCAGCAAGCGATCACCGGCCGCATGACCAAGCGAATCGTTGAC
>JANLVM010000212.1:0-6689 GCA_031364015.1 Gemmatimonadaceae bacterium | reverse complement strand
CGTTTATAGAACGGCAATTTTACAACGCGTGCCGGCAGCTTTTTACCACGGATCTCGATCTCGAACTGCGTGCCAACGACAGCGGCTGCGCTTGGGAGATAGCAGGTGCCTAAGGGCACGCCAAGCGTCGGACTCATCGTGCCACTGCACACTTCCCCAAAGGACATACCACCGTAAATCACCGGATAGCCCTGACGCGGTATGGCACGTTCGTCGATTGTGAAGCCTACGAGTCGACGATCAGTCCCCTCGTTGTGCTGGCGTGCGAGCACCGCTCGCCCGAGGAACGGCTCGCTCTTGCCAAGTTTAACGATCCAGGTGAGTCCTGCTTCGATTGGCGTGGTGTGATCGTCGAGTTCATGACCATACAGACACAATCCCGACTCGAGTCGGAGTGAGTCACGCGCGCCAAGGCCAGTTGGCGTCACCTTGCCGGTCGCCATGACGGCGTTCCAGACCGACACCGCTTTCGCCGCATCGAAATACAGTTCGAAACCATCTTCGCCTGTATATCCGGTTCGCGAGATCGTACACGGCACACCGGCAACTCGGCCTTCCGTGAAACGGTAGTATTTCACGTCACTCAGCGGCACGTCGGCCAGCGACTGCACGATGTCTGCGGCGTCGGGTCCCTGAATGGCGAGCAGCGCGATGCTATCGCTGATGTCGGTCATCGTGCAATCGAAGCCCGCAAGATTCTCGCGAAGATGCGCGAGATCCTTGTCCCGATTGCTGGCGTTGATCACCAGCATCAGCTGATCGGCGAAGCGATAAACCAGTAGATCATCGACGATGGTGCCGTCGGCCCGAAGCAGCGTGGAATACTGGATCTGCCCGATAGCGAGCGCGGCTACGTCGTTGCTGGTCACGGACGACACAAATCGAATGGCATCGGGGCCTCGCACCAACACCTCACCCATATGCGAGACGTCAAACATGCCGCACGACTCGCGCACGGCCTTGTGTTCGGCCGTACTGCCTTGCGAATACTGTACCGGCATCTCATAGCCGGCGAAGGGCACGACTTTCGCGCCAAGCGCGACGTGGACATCGTAAAGTGGGGTGCGCTTGAGCGCGCCGGGAGCGGTGGCAGTCATCATGCGGTATCCGGTTGTCTCGACCGGTGATCGGTCGGTCTCGAAAGATGCCCGTCGAGCGCCCGAAATGGCAGAGCCGAGCGAATCGGAATGCCACCGTGGCAGCGGCTCATCCCGCTGCCGCCCAGACGTGACTGCTTAGAGCGCGTCGAGTGCCGACTGGACTTCGGCTGCGTGGCCTTCTGGCTTCACTTTCTCGAACACCTTGGCGACGCGGCCCTGGGCATCGATCACAAAGGTGGTTCGCTCGACGCCCATGTATTTCTTCCCATACATGGACTTCTCTTTCCACACATCGTACGCCTGCACCATGACCTTGTCGGTATCGGCGAGCAGCGTGAAGGGGAGTTCGTATTTGGCTTTGAACTTTGCGTGCGAATTGACGGAGTCGGGGCTCACCCCAAGGATGACAGCCTTGCCCTGTTCGAAGCGCGGAAACAGGTCGCGGAACTCACATGCCTCGGTGGTGCAGCCAGAGGTGTCGTCTTTGGGATAAAAGAACAGCACGACCGGGCGGCCCTTGAGCGCCGAGAGCGTGAGCGTTTCACCGGTGTCGGTGAGCAGGGCAAAATCGGGGGCAACTGCGCCAGGAGCTGGTCGCATTAGATGAGTTCCTCGCGGCCCATGAGCACCGCCATGATGGCTTTCTGGATGTGCAGACGATTCTCTGCCTCATCCCACACGGCGCTTTGTGCGCCGTCAATGACTTCGGCTGACACTTCTTCGCCCCGATGCGCGGGGAGACAATGCAGGAAGATCGCGTGTGACTCCGCGCGCGACATGAGCGCTGCATTCACTTGATACCCATCGAATGCGCGGACCCGCTTGGTGTGGTCCTCCTCCTGCCCCATTGATGCCCAGACGTCGGTCGTCACGACATCAGCGCGCTCCGCAGCCTCGCGCGGATCACGCATAAGCTGGACATCGGCGTGCGCGGCCTTCGCGAGAAAATTGCGGTCGGGATCGTAGCCTTCCGGACAAGCCAGGCGAAGCGAGAAGCCCAGGTTCGTCGCGGCATCGATCCACGAGTTGGCCATGTTGTTGCCATCGCCAATCCAGGCCACCGTGCGTCCGCGAATTTCACCCAAACGCTGTCGCATGGTGAGCACATCGGCAAGCACCTGGCACGGGTGCGACAGATCGGTGAGGCCATTGATAATCGGCACGCCCGCGTACGCCGCGAGGCGCTCCACGTCGGCGTGGGCAAACGTGCGAATCATGATCCCATCGACGTAGCGCGACAGCACGCGCGCGGTGTCTTCGATGGGTTCACCGCGTCCGATCTGCACATCGCGCGGCGAAAGGAAGTGCGCCGTCGCACCGAGCTGTGTCGCGCCGACTTCGAATGATACGCGAGTACGCGTGGACGCCTTCATGAAGATCATCGCCAGCGCCATGCCAGTGAGCGGCTTGCGCACATACGTCTTCGTACGCATGCGCTCGGCCATCGCGAGGAGTGCGAAGGTCTCGGGCGCCGAGAAGTCGCTGACGTTGAGGAAATCGCGATGCAAATGCTGAGACATGGCGGTGGACGGTGCGAACAGCGAGGGCGCGACCGTGATGGCCGCGCCCTCGCGATGGGGAATTTAGGCGAAGCGCGCGCGTGTCGGCACCCCGTCCACGACAGCGAGCGTTCCTCATAGCAGCTTGGCCCATGCCTCAGCCCGCCGCCTTGCCCGCAGCCCCTACGCCAACGTCGCCGCTGTCGTCACGTCGGCGTCTCCGTGCCATCTTTGGCGGCTCTATTGGCAACCTGGTCGAGTGGTACGACTGGTACGTCTATTCGGCGTTCTCGCTCTATTTCGCCCAAGCGTTCTTCCCGCCGGCAAGTCAGACGGCGCAGCTATTAAACGCGGCTGCGGTGTTCGCGGTTGGGTTCTTCATGCGGCCGGTGGGCGGATGGTTGTTGGGGCGATACGCCGACAAGCATGGTCGCCGAGCAGCGCTGAGCGCGTCGGTGTTGCTGATGTGTGGCGGGTCGCTGATGATCGCACTGACACCAGGGTATGCCACGATTGGCGTAGCGGCCCCGGCGCTTCTGGTGTGTGCGCGACTGCTGCAGGGCATTAGCGTGGGCGGCGAGTATGGAGCCAGCGCGACCTATCTGAGCGAGATGGCTGGCGCCAAACACCGTGGCTTCTGGTCGAGTTTTCAGTACGTCACGCTCATCATGGGCCAGCTATTCGCGCTTGGCGTGCTGTTGATACTCCAGCGCACCTTGACGTCGGCGCAGCTGGACGACTGGGGATGGCGTGTTCCATTTTTCATCGGCGCCGCGTGTGCGGTGATCGCGTTGCGACTGCGCACCAGCCTGGAAGAGTCTCCCGAGTTCGAGGCGGTACGCACGGAACGCCTCGCCACGGGACAGCGGTCGTCGGGACTCGCTGGATTGCGCGCGCATCCGCGTGCGGTGCTCACGGTGATCGGGCTCACTGCAGGCGGCACTGTCGCGTTCTACACGTTTACGACGTACGCGCAGAAGTTTTTGGTGAACACGGCGGGCTTCAGCAAGAGCGATGCGACGATGGTGTCGGCCATCTCGCTCGCGCTGTTCATGCTGGTGCAACCCTTGGTAGGTGCCATCTCCGACCGCGTTGGACGGCGCCCGGTGCTGATGACGTTCGCGGTGCTGGCCACGCTCGGGACCATTCCACTGATGCGCGCCCTCGAGAAAGCGCGGACGGTGCCGGAAGCGTTGGCTCTGCTGTGCATCGCGCTGCTCGCCATTAGTGGCTATACGTCTATTAACGCGGTCGTCAAAGCGGAACTGTTCCCCACCGGTATGCGCGCGCTCGGTGTGGGATTCCCGTACGCGATTGCCGTTTCACTCTTTGGCGGCACGGCGGAGTACATCGCGCTGTGGTTCAAACAGATGGGACACGAGCAGTGGTTCTATTCTTACGTGACCGCATGTGCCTTCGCCGGACTCATTGTGTACTGGACGATGCCGGAAACGCGGCATGCCATGAAAGAGTGAACAAAGACTACAGGATGTACTTCCTGAGATCCTCGTCTTCGGAGATCGACTTGAGTCGTTCCTGCACCATGGCCGCGTCTACGTTAACCGGATCGCGGCCCCGATCGGGAAGTTCGTAGAGCACGTCCTCGAGCAGCGTGCTCATCACCGTATGCAGGCGTCGCGCGCCAATATTTTCCATGCGCATGTTCACGACGGTTGCCACGCGGGCCAGTTCCGCAATGCCGCCGGGTTCGAAGGTCAGCGTGGCCCCCTCGGCTTCGACGAGCGCCGCGTACTGTTTGGTAAGCGCGTTCTCTGGTTCCGTCATGATCCGAACAAAATCCGCTTCGGTAAGCGGTTTGAGTTCAACGCGAATGGGGAATCGTCCCTGCAATTCGGGAATCAGATCGCTGGGCTTGGATACGTGAAATGCACCGGCGGCGATGAAGAGCACATGATCGGTCTTCACCATGCCATAGCGCGTCTGTACGTTGGAGCCTTCAACGATGGGCAGCAGATCTCGCTGCACCCCCTCGCGCGACACATCGGGTCCGCCGGCCTGTCCGCGTTCACCGGCAATCTTGTCGATCTCGTCGAGAAAGATGATGCCCATGGCTTCAACTCGTTCCAGTGCGTCACCGGTGACGTCGTCGAGATCGATCAGTTTGTCGAGTTCTTCATCAAGCAAAATACGACGCGCCTCGGTGACCTTGACGGTGCGGCGTTTCTTTTTCTTCGGCATCATGTCGCGAAACCATTCCGCCACGCTCTCCATGCCTTCCGGGGCACCGGTGGTCATGCGGTCGGGCATACCGGGACCTGACAGGGTGACGTCGAGTTCGACCTCACGGCTGTCAAGCTGTCCGTCCATCAGCAATTGGCGCAGTTTGTCGCGCGTGCGCTTGGTGCGTTCCAGCGTCGCCTCGTGCTCCGCACGCTGTTCGTCTGACGCCTCCTTCGACTCGACGACGGGCGGCACCGGCAACAGCAGGTCGAGTAGCCGTTCGTCTACCTTGCCAGTCGCCAGATCCTCGACCTCGTTCTCACGCTCGCTGCGCACCATATCGATCGCGCTCTCCACCAAGTCGCGCACCATCGACTCGACATCGCGACCCACGTATCCCACCTCGGTGAACTTCGAGGCTTCGACTTTCGTGAACGGCGCGCCGGAGAGTTTTGCCAAACGTCGCGCGATCTCGGTTTTCCCAACGCCGGTCGGTCCAATCAGGATAATGTTATTGGGCGCGATCTCGTTGCGTATCGATTCTGGGGCCCGCTGTCGACGCCACCGATTTCGTAGCGCAATCGCCACGGCTTTCTTGGCGTCGGCCTGACCGACGATATAGCGATCGAGTTCGGCCACGATCTGGCGCGGCGTAAGGTCAGCGAGGCGAGCGATCGCCTGTTCGGTGCGTGGGGAGGGCATACGGAACGCTAACGACTGCTTCGGGTGCACCGGTAGCGCCGCTGAGCCTGAAACACGTCAATCGAGCGGCTGGTGCGCTGCGCGCGGTCGCCGTATGCGCTAACTTCCAGAGATGCTTGCTTCCGCCTCCGGCAACAGCATGACGGAGAGCATGACGGAGCCAGAGGTGGTTGGCCGGTAGCGGCCGCACCACGGAGCGGTGCTACGGTGTTGGTTCGAGTACCGTGATATTGGTGTTGGTGTAAATACAAATCTCACCAGCAATCGTCAGCGCCTTCTGGACAATCTCGCGCGGCTCGAGTGTCGTCTCGCGCAGCAACGCGCGCGCAGCAGCCTGCGCGTACGCGCCGCCGGATCCGATGGCCAATACGCCGTCGTCGGGTTCAATCAACTCGCCGTTACCGGAAATCATGAATCCGTTCTGCGTGTCGGCCACCACCAGCAACGCCTCGAGCCGGCGCAGCACCCGGTCGCTTCGCCAGTCTTTCGCCAGTTCAACGGCCGCCCGTGGCAGGTTGCCGGGAAAGCGCTCGAGCTTCTCTTCGAACTTTTCGAATAGCGTCAGGGCATCGGCGGCTGATCCGGCAAAACCGGCCAGCACGCGCCCGCCCTTGAGTGCACGCACTTTCACGGCGTGTGACTTGGCAATGGTATCGCCAACCGAGACCTGTCCATCACCGCCGATAGCAAGCTTGCCGTCGCGCCGGACGGCGAGGATAGTCGTGGCGCGCATAGGAGTTAGTGCCATAGCGTTAATCTACTGCCGAACCCGATCACTGAGGAACGCTCGTGTCATCCGCGCACCCGCCTATCAGCTTTGCCGATGTGACCGCCGCTCGCACGCGGCTGCGCGCACATTTCCCGATGTCGCCCGCTATGACGTACCCGCTGTTGGACGACTTGGTCGGACAGGGCATTCGGGTCTGGGTAAAGCACGACAATCATCTTCCCGTAAGCACGTTCAAGGTGCGCAACGCGACCTCGGCGCTGACGGCACTCGTGGCTCGCGATCCGGACGCCGCACGCCGAGGAGTCGCCGCAGCAACGACGGGCAATCATGGTCAGGGATTGGCCTGGGCGGGTGCTCGGCTCGGAGTGCCGGTCACGATTTGCGTGCCGGTGGGCAACAATCCCGAGAAGAATGCCAGCATTCGATCGTACGGCGCGCGACTGATCGAAGCCGGAGCAACCTACGACGAGGCGATTG
>JANLVM010000203.1:0-11332 GCA_031364015.1 Gemmatimonadaceae bacterium | reverse complement strand
CGGGCGAGCGACATGACGCATCTCATCGAAGTCGCATTTCGGGGAAACCGCAAGGAGTTCTTTCAGTGGGAGGCGGAGACGGCACCGGCCTTACGCGCCGGTGTGATCGTCGACGCCGATCGCGGTGAAGACTTTGGCCGCGTGCATTCCACCGGCGCACTGGCGGAGGTCCGGTGTCGCGGGTGCACGCACGGGTGCGGCACCACGCCCCCGCCACGGCTCGCCCTGCGGCTGGCCACGCCAGGAGACGTCGCGCGCGACGTCGCGCTCACCGCGGACAACGAGGGTGCGCGTCGTCGCGCCATGGAACGCGTCAAAGCCAATCACCTGGTCATGAAAGTGACTGACGCGGAATGGCAGTGGGACCGTCGCAAGTTGACCTTCTACTTCACGGCCGAGCGTCGGGTCGATTTTCGCACACTCGTACGTGATCTCGCCGCGCTATTCCGCGCGCGGATCGAGCTCAAGCAAATCGGTGTACGCGACGAAGCCAAACGACTGTCTGGCATCGGTCGATGCGGGCGGGAGTATTGCTCGGCGTCATGGCTCCCGGAGTTGCGCCCGGTCAATCTCGGCGTGGCGAAAGAACAGAAGTTGTCCTTGAATCCGCAGCAAATTTCTGGCGCCTGTGGACGCTTGATGTGTTGCCTGCGCTACGAGCACGAATTCTATGTGCAGAGCCGGCGTCGCTTTCCGAAAGAAGGGCGCATCCTGATCACGAACGTGGGCGAGGAGAAGGTGATCAGCTTCGACATTTTCAACGATCGCGTGACGTTGCGATCGGCCGAGGGCGACACGCGCGTGGTGCCACTGGCCGACCTGCGCGAGGATGTCGGCGGCTTTGGGGATTCCGTCAGTACGGACCGATTCGTGTCGGTCGCCGACCACGAGGACGACCAGCACGATGCGGTGCTCGATCACACCGATGCGTCGAGCGCTGAAGCGACGCGCGATGCGCGACTCACCTTCGTCGCCACCCGCTTCGTCGCCGCCCGCGTGGCCGTGCATCCTGTCGTGGACACCGCAGAGACGGTCGAGACGGACAGTGCACCGTCACCGGACGAGACGGTATCGGACGCGCTTGGGGAGGTGGCCAGCGTGATCGACGGAGACAGCGACATGCGCCGCAAACGACGCCGCGGACGACGCGGGGGACGTCGTCTTCGAGCCGCCGAGCAACGGCGTCAGGATACCGATGCCCCGGGCGGCGACGGCCCGGATGCTCCCTCGACCGACTCTCCAGCAACGACCTGACGTGGCGCATTTCTACCTGACCACCGCGATCGACTACGCCAACGGCGATCCGCATATCGGACACGCCCTCGAGAAGATCGGCGCCGATGTCATTGCGCGCTATCATCGGCTGCGCGGCGACCACGTGCATCTGCTCATCGGCATGGACGAACACGGTCAGAAAGTCCAGCAGACTGCGGCGCAGCACGGCGTGGCCCCGAAAGTATTCACCGACGAGATCGCGTCACGTTTTCAGGCGATGTGGGCGCGTTTGGAGATCCAGTACGATCAGTTCATTCGCACCACCGACGCGCATCACCAGCGGGGTGTGCAGGCCCTGATCCATCGCATCGCCGAACGCAATCCCGACGACTTCTATGAGCGCTCGTATCGCGGCATGTATTGCGTGGGGTGCGAAGCGTTCAAGCAGGGGGCCGATATCGTCGATGGCGCCTGCGTAGTGCATCCCACGCGCACGCTGGAAGAGGTGGAGGAACACAACTGGTTCTTCCGACTCTCGCGGTATCAGCCGTTTCTGCAACGACTGCTTACGGAACACCCGTCGTTCATCGAACCGGCGAGCCGCCGCAACGAAATTCTGGGACTGCTCGCGCAGGGACTCGAAGATGTGTCGGCGTCTCGCGCGCGGCTGGACTGGGCCGTGCCGTTCCCGCTGCCATTGTCGAGTGGCGAGACACAGGGCACGTACGTCTGGTTCGATGCGCTCCCCAACTATCTCACGGCCACGGGATTCCCCGAGCCAGGCTTCGAGCATCGTTGGCCCGCAAACCTGCATGTGATCGGCAAGGACATCACGCGATTTCATGTCGTCATTTGGCCGGCGATGCTGGAAGCGGCGGGCCTGCCGTTGCCAAAACAGGTTTGGGCACATGGATTCGTGCAATTGGGCGGCGAGCGCTTTTCAAAAAGCGCCGGCGTCAAACTCGACCTCGGCGAGGCCATCGACCGCTACGGCGTGGATGCCTTCCGGTACGTGCTGCTACGGGAAGTCCCATTCGATGGCGACGGCAACTTCTCCTGGGAGCGATTTGAAGAGCGCTATACCAGCGATCTGGCCAATGCCCTGGGGAATCTGGCCAGTCGCGCCATGGCGATGGTGGAGAAGTACTGCGCGTCAATCGTTCCGGTCGCCGCAGCACCCGACGCCGAAGGTGACGACTGGAACGATGTCGCCGCGTACCACGCGGCGATGGATGGGAGCCACGGCTGGTTGTTGCACGATGGTCTGTCGGCCGTGGCGCGCATGACCGCGCGCGCGAACGAGTACACGCAGGCGACGGCGCCCTGGCAGCTCGCCAAGGATGCCTTGCGACGCCCGGAGCTGGAGCAAGTGCTGGCCTCGCTCATCCGTCGGTTGGCGCGACAGGCGGTGCTGCTCGCCCCGTTTATGCCGGGCAAGGCCCAGGCACTGTGGGAACAGTTGGGCGGCGACGGCCAGGTGAGTGCGCAGCGATTTGATACGCTCGCCGCCCTTAGCGCGTCAGGATGGGTGGTAACCAAGGGCGACGGGTTGTTCCCTCGGCCCGCACCGGCGAGCGCCTCGACAGTCTAAACGGTCCTCGGCGCAACACGCCACGGGCAGATCTGTCATTCCCGACGCGTCCCAGTTGCGCGACGTGCACGCTTCGTTTCATTGTGGCACCGCGTACCCCCTGCGAGAGTGACGTAGCGCACGCGCTGTCGTAGTTCTCCTGTCAGGCGCATCACTGGCACGGGGGAACTCGCCATGCATCGACAGCACACAGTGGAAAGGGTAGCCGCAGATCGTTTGTCGCGAAAAGGCTTCGCGCTGGAAACGGTGCTGCTGCTGCTCGTCATGTTTTCGATCATCATCCTCGCCGGATTGTCGGCAGTGACGACGCTTGCGCGTACTTCGAACGCCGACTATCGAGGCGCCCGCGCCTCGTACGCGGCGGAAGGGGGTGCCGACGATGTGATGTCCCAGCTGGACGCGGCCATGCAAGATGGCATCATCAACGGCGAGGATATCGCGTCCTTGCAAACGCCGCAGCTCACCGGCTACCGCATGACGCAGTCCACGCAAACCATGGGCGTACCGGTTTCGCGAACGATCACCGCCGGACCGTTCTCCGGACTCTATTCGCTGAACCAACCCATCAACATCACCGTGTCTGCCCGCGATACGTCGGGCAACAAAGCCGCCGCGATACTCTCGGTCAACGCGCAAACGATTCCGCTGTTCCAGTTTGGCGTGTTTTACGAAAACGATCTGGAGATCCTGAACGGTCCGGCCATGACGTTTGTGGGTTGGGTGCACACCAATGGCAATCTCTATGTGTCGTCGGCGAGCACCACCTATCAGAGCAATATCACGACGCCAGACAGTGTGTTCTGGAATCGCAAAGACAGCAACAATCGCCTGGGCGGTGTGGGCATCAATAACGCTGCGGGGAGTCCGATGCTGTTGGACTTCGATTCGCGCAGCCTCTCCGGTCCGGCGTTTAAAACGCGCAGCACGCTCCGCTTCAGTGGTCGGCTCATGTCGAGCGCGTTTGGTGTGCGTTCGCTCAAGCTGCCGCTGCCATCGGGTATGGCGCCGGTCACGCTGGTCATGCCCAAGGACGGCACTGACAGTCCGATGGTGCAAGACGTCAAGATGGCGTGGAAGTCAGACTGGTACATCACTGTGAAGACCGGCGTCTTTCAGATCGCTGATACGACCACGATGAAGTTGAATTTTTGCGATTCGCTGGTCGTCGAGCGATCAGCAGGCCTGCAAGTCCCGTCAGCGGGCGCGTGCCGACGCATCTTCAAGCCGCGCGTGAATGCGTTCTACGAGGGCCGTGAGGATAAGCGCCCCGATCTCGTAGACGTGCACCTCGACTCGTTGCGCATCTGGGCTGACAGCGCCCCCACCACGCGCTCTCCGCGCATCTTGTACTTTCAGTTTGTCACGCCGGCGGCTGGGAACGCGAACAACGACTACCTCGCGGTCCGTCTGCGCGGTGGTGCTCGTCTGCCGCTTTCGCGCGTGCCGGCCGACACGGGCGGTCTCACGATCGCAACCGAACGGCCGATGTACGTGTTAGGCGACTACAACACGACGGTCTGGCGCCCGTCGGCGCTCATGGCCGACGCCATCACGTTCCTGAGCAATCCGCCAAACGCCGCGATGTTGAACGCGGCGCCGGCGGCGTCGGCGACGCGTTGCTCAGCCTCGGTGGGGTGGTGCGATGTGATGCAACAGACCATGGCGCAGCGCACGGCGCGAACGGGGACGGTGAATGCGGCGATTCTGGCGGGTCATTCGGCTACACCGTGCGACTATGCCCGGGCCGGCTGTGCGTCGCCCCCGTATGGCGGCGGATTGGAAAACTTTCCGCGCTTCGTGGAGAACTGGAGCGGCGTCATCTTCCGATACACAGGCTCCCTCGTGTCGCTCTACACCAATCGTTTTTCGACGGGACTCTGGGGCAACACCACCAATATCGGATACGCCAATTCAGGGTACTACACGCCACCAAACCGGCAGTGGAGCTTCGACGTGAATTTCCGCTTCCCTGAACGCTTGCCGCCGGGTACGCCGTCGGTTGGCACGGTGCTGCAAACGGCCTATCGTCCGTTGTACTGAGCCAACGATGACACACGCATCATTGATTCCTCGGCTCCAGCCACGCCGCACGCGACAGGGGTTCACCCTCATCGAGTTGCTGATAGTGGTGGTGGTAGCGGGCGTTATGATGGCCGTGCTCGTACCGAGGTTTCGCATCTCTCCGGACACCGAAGTACAACTGGCGGCTATGCAGCTGGCGCAGGATATCGACCTCGCTCGTACGCGCGCGTTGTCGACGCGAAGCGCGGTGCGAGTACGATTCGTGTCTGGGTCGCGCAACTACACAGGGTTTCTGGACAACGATAACAACGGCGCGATAGGCGAGACGCAAACAGAGCGCGACGCGCTGCGTGGATTTGCCACACGCACGTTGCCGACGCGCATCAACTTTGGTCGTGGCAGCGCCGGCGCCGTCCCTGACGATGGCGGATCGAGCGCCATCACGTTTGGCGGATCCATCGTAGAGTTTGATTCGCGGGGCCTCACCACGCCCATGGGCGTTGGGGGTGTTGTGTATCTCCGACAGGAGACCAGCACGTCTGCGGTCGCGGCGGTGGCGGTCTCCCCTTCTGGCAGCGTGCGTCTGTGGACCTGGCGCAGTGGAGGCTGGCAATGACTACGCGTGCAACGCCGCGAGGGCTCGCCGTGGTGCGACGCCGACGCGGTTTCACGATCGTCTCCGTGATGATGGCGATCATTCTGCTGGCGGTCGGCCTGCTGTCGTTGGCCGGAGCCAACGCGCAGACCATCACCATGCAAACGCTCTCGCAGAATCGCACTAGCGCCATCGCGATCGCGCGGGGATACCTGGAACACGTGCGTACCCGCGATCCGTGGTCCATCGTTTCCGAAAGCGCGGTATCGCTCAACAGTGATGGACAAGTCGCGAGCGGCGGCGCATTCGTACGCACACTGACCGTCACCACGGTTCGTACGAACCTTATTCAAATCGTGGTTGACGTGCGGTATCCGCGTGGTGCACAGCCGGTGCAGCTCACAACATCGTTCTTTCGCGGCAACGGACTCTCGGGGGCCCCATGATCACGCGTCGACGCGCCGGCTTTACGCTGGTGGAACTGCTCATCTCGATGACGGTCGCACTCGTGGTGATTACCGGCGCCACGTCCTTTTCCGTCAACAGCTGGACGACCCGCCGAGGCTGGACGGTGCGCGAAGGCGTCGACCGGGGTGCGCGCTTCGTCGGCCTCTCGCTCGCGCGTGATATACAGGAGGCGGGCATCTCCATTGAAAGCACGCCGACGTTCGCCAGCCTTGGCACATTTGGCGACACGATCTCGGTGCTCTCGGTGCCGTACGAGCCCACCGAGGCACCCGTCTATTCCATCTACAATGATGGCGACACCCTGCCCACGTATCCACCGGGCGGGAACTGCGGCGCAACTTGCATCGAGTTCCTGATCCCGAGTGGGACGCTGGGGCTTACTGCAGGGAATCTCGCGCTGTTGCAAGTGGGATCGACCCGGCGACTGTTGCTGCTGCAGACAGTGGCAAATCAGGGCAACGGTCGCTTTCGTATCGGGTTTCTGAATACGCGGTCGCTGTTGGGCCGTCCGTCGGGGCTGGATAGCATGCTGCTGTCGCGGTCGGGTTCGACGATTCAGAAGCTGAACGCCGTGGTATACTGGCGCGACCCTTCGGCAAGGAAACTCTACCGCTCCACATCGCTTTCCAGCGCCGGCACCCCGATCGGCCAGCTCATGGCGACAAACGTCGAGAACTTTCGGGCGACGTTGCTGTTCATCAATAACTCGGAATCCTCGTATTACGACGGACTCGATTCCGATACGCTGAACGACGGCAATGACATCATCGGCGCGAAGGTTCGCGCGCAAATGAAAAGCGATCGAAGCGATCCCGCCGTGAACGGCGGCCAGCCGATTCTGCGTTGGTACGAGTGGAAGATCGCGCCGCGAAACCTGCTGTACGAAAAGAACCGCACGAACTAATGGTTCGCCGCCGCCCGCTCACTTGGTGAACGGGCGGCGGCGCAACAGCCGTCGACCAACCGCGCGGCTACTTTGGCTTACTAAAATCGACGGTCGGCACACTGCGCGCCGCGGCGTCGGTGACTTCGAAGTACGTGCGCGCCTTGGCTCCCGTGGCCTTCGCGGTCAGGACAGCGGGAAACTTTCGGATATACTCGTTGTAGGTACGCACCGCACCGTTGTAATCGGTGCGCGAAACGGCGATGCGATTCTCCGTGCCGGTCAGCTCGTCCTGCAGCTTGAGAAAGCCCTGATCGGACTTGAGCTGCGGGTAGGCTTCGATCACCACATTCATGCGTCCAAGCGCCGCTGTCAGCGCTTGATTGGCATTCGCCAGTTCACCCGGATCTGAGCCGCCAGTCTTTTGCAGTGCGCCCGTCAGCCCCGCGCGCGCTTGCGTCACAGCGATCAGCACGTCGCTTTCCTGCTGGGCGAAACCCTTGACCGTCGCGACCAGATTGCCGATGAGGTCCGCCCGACGCTGCAGTTGGGCATCGATGTTCTGCTTCGCCTGCGCAGCCTGCTCGTCGTACGCCTGGATGGTGTTGTAGCCACACGCGCCAAGCAGCAACGGCAACGCCAGCGCCAGGCGCGCTGAAAGGGAACGCGCGCGCTGCGGCGCACGCAAAAACTGCAGGGTCATCATGGGTCGTCCTCGCAAGGATTCGGGAGTGAAAGGCCCAACAGTCAGCATCGATGCCGTCTGGGGCCACATACGGCGCATCATGTCAACGCCGCGCCAAGATCCGACGGCGGCGTAAAGCGATCCAAGTACGTCACCAGCATTTCGGCACCTCGGACATATCCTGTCAGCACCTGCTCGACATCGGCGTCGGCGATAGCACCGCCAACCCTGAGCTGCTGCACGCGGCTGAATGGTGCGGCGTCAATTCCGCATCGCGTCGCGACATGCGCAATAACCACCGCCGAATCACGCGATGGTTGCTCGCCATGCAGACGCAATACGCTGCGGAAGATCACCAGCATCGCGCTGAGGCTGGACTGCAACAGTTCTCGCTGCCGCACCACGTCGGTGCCCGCCGTCATGGCCGCTCGGCGTAGACGCAACACTTTCCCCAGCGCTTCCTGCTCCACCTGCAGTCGCAGATTCGACATATGCACGGTGACGCCATCAAGCGGCAACGTGCCGGCCAACACGCGGTGCCGTTCGAGAATGTCCGCGTACTCCATGGGGAACACATCGGCCGATGCGAGCCACTCGCCACGCGTCAGCATGAGCGGCGGCGGGTTCCCAGCCTCTTGCCACGCTCGCGCCGTTTGGCCAAGTGTGCGTAAGGTGCCCATCTCAAGCGTCTCGACGATCACGAGAACATTCTGATCGGATCGACCGGCAACTTCCTCATGGGTCGCTGCCGAACCGTACAGCACGACACCCACCAGTGATGCGCCGTGCACCTGGGTGAGTTGCGCGACCAGATCGTCAAGCTTCATCGTGGACTTTGCCTTACCAGTCTGAGCCACCGCCACCTCCGCTGAAACCACCGCCCCCACCAAATCCGCCAAAGCCACCGCCGCCACCACCACCGAAGCCGCCTCCAAAACCGCCGCTACCGCCGAATCCACCCAAACCTGGGAGCGGTATCGGGAGACATCCCACGCAACCTCGACGGCGGCGTCCAAGCATTGGAAGAATCACGAACACCACCAGCACGATCAGCAGCGGCAACCATCCGGGTGTACTCCCGTTGCGAGGTTCGGAACGACGAACCTCTCGCGGTTGTCCGTCCAGCGTGACCCCAAACGCCGCCGCATACCGATCGGCAATGGTCACCGCGAGATACTCGATCGCGCCACTATAATCGCGCGCCTGAAACTGCGGCGTTACCTCGCGACACAGCGTTCCGCTGGTCGCGTCGGTGATGAATCCCTCGGCCCCCTGCCCCACTTCAATGCGGCAGCGTCCGCGACCGTCGGCTGCGCTCTCTTTGGGTACGATCAAGATCACTACACCGGCGTTTCGCGCTTGGTCGCCAATCTGCGCTTCGGCCCCGATCTTCCACTCGCGACCCAGCCGGAGCGAGACCTCTTCGACCGGCCGGCCGGCCAGATCGGGCAGCGTCACCACCACCATGTCACCTCGCGTCACGGCATTGAGACGCTTGGCGAGGTCGTCCAGACGCGCCTTGGCGTCGTCGGAAAGCACACCCGCGAAATCGTTGACGTACCCAACCGGTGCAGGCAGCGCCGGCGGCTGAGCCTTCAATCTCCCCGGGTTCAGGCCAATCACCGTCGCCGCCCACATGAGGGTAGCGGCGAAGGCCAGATGAGGACGGAAAATTACGCGCACGATAGTCACAGTATACCCAGTACTACGGAGTGCTGCCGCCAGGAGTGTCAATCCGCGACATGTCGCTAGCAATTACTCGATTGGGCGACCCCTGTTCCCCCGCCGAACCGGCCTCGCTACCGTTCTGCACGCCGCCGCATTTTGCCACCGATTCTTCCACGGGTATCCCCCGCACACATGGATTTCCGAAAGGCCCTCGATACGGCGCTCGTGCTGGCGCGAAGCGCCAGGAGGTCTCGCTGAACGCAGTGGTGCGTTTGGCGTACGCAGCGACAGCGAATCTCGCACGGGTCGCCGCGTTGCTGGCACTCCCCGGAGATGGCAAGCTCGCGCGCTCGCTTCGAGCTCGGCGCGGACTCGTTCGACGCATTACAGCGAATGCGCGGACCGTACGGGATCCGACGCGCCCACTCCTGTGGCTGCACGCCCCATCGGTCGGTGAAGGCCTGCAGGCTCGACCTGTTGCCGAGGCATGGCGCGCGGCGCACCCGACGTGGCAGATCGCCTACACCTTTTTCTCGCCGAGCGCCGAACGATTTGCGCAGACCGTCGGCGCCGACCTCACCGATTATCTGCCGTTTGACCACGCGGCCGACGCCGATGCGCTTCTCGAGGCCTTTCAGCCGTCGATCCTCGTGTTCGCCAAACTCGACGTGTGGCCAATACTGGTCGAGCGCGCCACGGCCAGAGGCATTCCGCTCGCGCTCATTAGCGGCACGCTCGCTGCGACCTCGAGTCGTCGCGGTTGGTGGTCCCGACAAGTCGTGCGCGACGCGTACGCGTCGCTAAAAGCGGTGGGCGCCATCGACGCCGAGCATGCTGAACGGTTGGCTGAGCTGGGTGTCGCACGCGCCGCACTTCGCGTGACAGGCGACACGCGATTCGATCAAGTGTTGGCGCGCGCGCAGACGATCAATCGCACCTCGCCATTGCTCGCGCGTCTCGCCTCGTCGCGCCCGACGTTGGTGGCCGGCAGTACGTGGCCTGCCGACGAAGCCGTACTGTTTGCGGCCTGGCCGCCAACTGGAGGACAGTCGACGTCCGCTAGTGCGGCGTCGCCGCGATTGGTCATCGCACCGCACGAACCAACCAGCGCGCACTGCGCATCGATCGAATCGTGGGCCCTGCGCCAGTCGCTGCGCGTATCGCGACTCTCTCGTATCGAGTCGCAATCGATCGATGGCGACCCGGATGTCATCGTGGTCGATCGTATCGGTGTGCTGGGCGAGTTGTACGCGTTGGCCGACATGGCATTCGTGGGTGGCGGATTCCATTCGGCCGGACTGCATTCGGTGATCGAACCGGCAGCGTTTGGTGTGCCGGTGGTGTTCGGTCCGCAGTACGCGATGAGCCGCGAGGCCGGGCTGCTGATTGCCGCTGGCGGCGCACACGCGCTGGCGGATGCTGAGGGTCTGCGCACGCAGTTCCGGGTGTGGCTCGCCGATTCGGCGCGTCGACAGTTCGAAGGCCAGGCCGCACGCGCGGTAGTGGAACGCGAGCGTGGTGCAACGGAGCGATCGGTCCGCGTGCTCGAGCGGCTAGTGCAAGTGAGCGATCGGCCAAACCTTTAGCGGATCGCGTATTGCCTTTTTGCCCTGATAGCGTCGTTGAACTGTCCTGTCCCTAGCCGGTCCCGCGCCCAACTACCGGAATCACCATCGTGACCACTCCAACAAGCAGCAGCACCAGCGCTGTCACCAACGCCCATTTGAGGGTGTAGCGCTGATGATCATCGAAATCGACGCCGGCCAGCCCGACCAACAGAAAGGTCGAAGGGACCAGCGGGCTGAGTAGATGAACCGGCTGGCCGATTAACGCGGCGCGCGCCATCTCGGCGGCGGAAATGCCGTAGGCCTCGCCTGCTTTGGCGAGAATCGGCAGCACGCCGAAATAGAACGCGTCGTTCGAAATGAGAAATGTGAACGGCACACTCAAAACGCCGGTCACGATGGCCAGATACGGGCCCAGCGCGACCGGGACCAGTCGAACGACGCTGTCCGCCATTGCATCGACCATCTTCGTTCCCGATAAAATTCCGGTGAACACGCCGGCTGCAAAGATGAGACCCACCACGGCAAGCACATTGCCTGCGTGACGTGACAACAACGCCTTTTGCTGATCGATGGTTGGGTAGTTGAGAAGCACCGCGATCGCGAAACCCAGCATGAACAGCACCGGCAAGGGCAGGAT
>JANLVM010000193.1:0-10280 GCA_031364015.1 Gemmatimonadaceae bacterium | reverse complement strand
CTTCCGTCGTCTAATCCGAAAGATTGATATGACGCAAGTCGTTTATCCTCAACATTTTGCATTGTACAGGTCGCCGACTGAACATGCGTGTTCCGAACGCTGAAACATGCGACTGTGGCGGGATTGCGACATCGCCTGTCGTGTGCATGCTGCGCGATGACGACAGCGCCGAAAGTCACAAAAATGTGCGGGTTCGCGCATGGGCGCTATCGAGCGACCAAAGGGTCCGGAAAGACGAAAGCGGCACGCGCCTTTTCTGGCGCGTGCCGCTGCTTTTCGCGTATGTCGCCCCGCCCCCAACCGCCCCTCAATACAGCTTGAGATGCCGCGTTGGCGTGACCGGCCGCAGGAGCATCATCCCGTTCCACGATGCCTGCACGTTGCAGAACGAGAAGTTGATGCCCAGGTGCTCGCCGTCGGTCCTGATCGTCGCCAGTTCGGTGCGGCACTTGCCTGTGGCGAGATCCGCGGGCGTGTTGCAGCTGAGACCCGCGGCCACGGCGCCCTTGATGTGCGTGTGCGATTTGTCCCCGCCGTTCACCACGGTGAGCCGTCCGCCGACCAGGATGAGTCCTTCCCACTTCAGCACACCACTCGTCACGTTGAGCGAGCCCTCCACCACGAGCATCCCGAAGCCCTTGGTTTCCTTGCCGATCAGGTTCACGTCGCCCTTCACGAAGATCACCGGCCAGTAACCCGACTTGGAGAATGTGCTGAACGGCACCGCGCCCAGGGTCGCATAGTCGCGCGGGATCACGATGGAATTGGGAACCTTGTCGTAGGTCGCTTGGCTGCTCAACACGGGCCAGTTGTACTTGAGGCTGTCCCGCAATTCCTGGTACGTCGCCGTCGACGAGTCGTGACCGACGCCGTGCACGTCCTGGATGATCTCCTTTTTATTCGCCTGCTTGTAATCGTACACGCCCGCCGGAGTCGCCAGACTCGGGACCGAGGTGGCCGCGGTGCATTTGTCCTTCCTGGTGCCGCGAAGGATGATGCGATTGGCCCTGCCCCTCCCATTCGCGTACAGCCCGCCGGGCGCCATGAGGGCCGCCCGGATCGCGATGGGCGGTTCGAGGCGCGCGTACGTGCGCAGCGAGCGCACCGCCGGCGGCCGGTTCGGCCGGGGATCGGTGGTGATCGCGGTGGCGTCCACCATGTACACGTCTCCGAGCGGCGACGTCATCATCTTCGTGGGCGTGATACGCACCGTCGTCGTCCCGTTCACGATGTCCGACATCTTGAGGTCGGAGGAGGAGAAGTCAAACAGGAACGATGACGTGTCGATATCACCGTCGGTGGTGTCGATGACCGTGGTCAGCGTCGTGGCGCTCACCAGGTTGTCCTGCGGCTTGTAGTTCTGGTAGTACTGCGCGAGTGCCTGGTCGGCCATGTACATCGCCTGCGCGCCCGCTTGCGCGTTCTCGTGCACCGCCGATTCGCTGCCGGTCATCCGCACGGCGGCTGTTGCGAGGAGTGCCACGGCAAAGAGCCCGATGATCGCGAGCAGCAGCGCCGACCCTCGGCGTGCCGCGCGGGGCGTCGGACGGGCGACACCGGGCCGCAGTCGGAAATGCGCGGAGTTACTGGGCATTGAACAGGTATATCCAGGGTTGGATGTTGAGCGTGTCCGCCCTGACCGACCCGCGCTTGATCCGGATCGCCGAGAGGTTGGGTCGGATCGCGCGAATGTTTGCGAGGCTGCCGGCCGCGATCGAGGTGGACGAGGATCCATCGCTCAGGCGGTAGGTGAAGCCGACGTTGGAGGCGAACGGTCCCGCCAGCTTCGCCGTCCCGGCCTTGCTGCTGCGATAGAGCGACACGCCGGCGCCATCGACCCGGAGGAAGTAACTGACGCGCAGGTAGGTCAGCATCAGCGTGCGATCGTCGGGCATCGCCCCCACCACGGTAAAGAGTCCGGTCGAGGAGGAATAGTCCTCGATCGAGCCGAAGATCGTGGAGGTGGATAGGGGAAAGCGGTTCGGCCTCTTCGGATCGATCTTGACCGGGTTGGCTGACCCGGATTGTCGCATGCACGCCAGGGAGGCCACGGTGTCTTGAGCCATGCCCATCGTGGACCAGGTGGCAACGGGGTAATACGTGAAAGTGGATCCGCCCATTGAGAGACCGAACCCATCGGGGACCGGCGAGTTCAGGGCGCTCGCATTCGGTTCGATAGCGAGGGCGGCCGTCGTACTGTAGGTGGGCGACGTGGCACCCGTCCTGGACGTCTTGCGGGTCGGGGGGGCGCCCTTCAGGTGACGATCGATGGGACCGCACACGAGTCCCCAGCTCAGCGGGAGGTTGAAGACGACTGAGTCGGCACCCGCGAACTGCACGGCGCCTCGGGTGAGCGTCGTAATCTCGGTCGACAGCATGCCCTGCGCGGCGTTCACCTGATCGAGCGCCTGGATGTCTCCGTTGATCTGGCTCACGTACTTCACCTGCGACATGAGCAGCGCGACGACAGAGACCAGCACGACGCCGGTCAGCACCATGGCCGTCATCACTTCGATCAGCGTGAATCCCTCACGTCGCCGCGCGACGCCGAACGATCTCCGCATGGCTATCGGCTCTCTTTGAAGACGGACGTGATGAAGCGCTGCAGCACCTTGCCCGTGCTGCTGCGCACCGAGACATCCACGGTCTTCATGGTCGTCTGCGCCTGGACGACGTCGGTACTGATGGTGAGCGGAACCCGCCCGACGGTCGTGTTCCACTGCCGCGCGCCGGTCGTGATGTTGTTGAAGCCGAGGCTGCGAACGCTGTCCATGGTTTCCTGGATCGCGATCAGGGAGGCGCTGCGGTTCGAGGAGGACGCGCGAACCTTGCTGACGCCCAAGACGTACTGCGTGATGCTGACCGCCGCGATCGCGAGCAACGTGAGCGCAACCATGACCTCGACGAGGCCCATGCCGCGCCGCACTCGTCGGCGCGTGAACCGGAACCTCGGCGAGCGCGTCATATCAGAATCCCGGCAGGGAGGGCATCTCGGCCCGCCCAAGCGGATTGACCGTCACCGCATACGTCCTGCCGTTCGACACGATGGAGAATGCCGTGGTGCCGGTGCTTCTGCCGTCGCCGCAATTGAGGCAGTAGCCGCGCCCGCTGAACACGAGACTGTCGCCCGTGACATTGGTGAAGAGGCTGGTGGCCATCAGGTCGGTCCCGGGGCCGAAGGACACGGTGCGATACACGTGGCCGTAGCCATCGCGAGTGATGAGTCGCCGGTTGGCCTTGTCGGCCACGAACGACAGCGGAAGGCCGTAACGAATGGCATAGGTCCGGGCCACCTTCGCTTCCCACAGCAGCGCCCGTCCCACGCGTTCCCCGCCCTGCTGCGTTTTGAGCGCGCGGACGCCGGAAGCACCGGCGCGCACGAGCACACCGACCAGCACGATCACCAGCAGCACCTCGATCAGGCTGAAGCCGGCGCGCGCGCGACGATCGCGCAGCTGCGAGCCGCCGACGGATTCCGTCGACTTGAGGCGAGGACATGCGGGGAGCCAGCGCGCGCACGGCGATGCGACTACGAGAGGCACGGGCAGTTTGGCAGGAATGCGAGGCGGACAGATTGGGAGCGGTCTGGACACGATGGAGACGATTCGACTGCGGTTGGCGTAAAACCTTGGTCCAACCGATGGTCAGTGTTGGAAACGACGACTACTGCGGCGGCATGGCGGTCGACCAGGGGACCCACACCAGTCCCTGCGGTCGCGCAAACACCAGCTTGCGCTCCGAGCCGCCGACCAGCGCGGCGTGCAGTTCCGCGTCGGCGCCATCGACATCGTAGGTGAGCTCGAGCGTCGTGGTGTCGGCACGGGTCCTGAGCTTCAGCGCGGTGATGGAGTAGCGCAGCGGCACCCCGTCCGGCGTCGTCCCGATCAGCACGGCGTCAGGTGTGAACGCCAGACGCCGATCCTGGTAGTCCGGATTCGTGGTGGTCCATTCACCCAGAAGTTCCGCAGGGAGTTCCGGTAGGGGCGACGGCCAGAACGTCATCGTCACGATGATGGCGCCAACTGTCACGATCGCTTTCGGGAGCACGGCCAGCAGGGGCGCTCGCCACTTCGCACTTGCGGCTACGGCCGTGTTGTACGCGCGCGCCGCCCGGTTGGGGCGCTTCCGCGTCAGGTCCAGCAACTCGGCGAGTTCCGTCAGGTGCTCGCGCATCACGATCGGCGCCGACGTCAGCTCCACCGCGCGCGGTGTGCTGGCCGGCGAAGAAGGCTCAGAAGAAGGCTCTGGTGGTGCGCCAAACGTCAGGTCTTCGTCGCGAGGATTCGGATCAGATGGCATCAGAGCCCCGCATAGGTGGTCAGGAGGTCAACCTGGGGGTCGGTAACGTCGACGCGCAGTTCCACGAGATCACTCCCGTCGAGGGACATCGATCCATCGAACTCGATGGCGAGCAGTGCAGCCACGACGCGGGGGTCGAAATGGGTCCCCGCGCCCGACTCGATCATGGCGGCGGTGGCGCGATGACTCAACCCGGCGCGATATGGACGATCACTGGCCAGCGCGTCGAAGACATCAGCCACCGCCAGCACGCGCGCGAGCCACGGGATGTCCTCGCCGGCCAGCCGATCCGGATAGCCGGTTCCGTCGAACCGCTCGTGGTGCGAGCGCACGATCGGCAGCGCATCCGCAAACGCCGGAATGGGCTTCAGGATCTGTTCGCCGATCACCGGGTGACGTTCGATCAGTTCGCGCTCGTCGGCGCTGAGCAGTGTGGCCTTGTCGAGGACGGCCGGAGGGATGCCGATCTTGCCGATATCGTGCATCAGGCCGCCACGGTACAGGATGGACAACTCGCTGCGTGGGAGATCGAGCTGACGTCCGAGCACGAGGGCCAGTCGCGTGACGCGTTCGCTGTGACCCGCCGTCCAGTGTGAATTCGCATCGATCGCGCGGGCAAACGCCCGCAACGTGCCGGACGACAAGGCGTCCAGCCGACTCAGCAACCGCACGTTGGCGATGCCGAGCGCCACACGATCCGCGATGCGCCTGGCTGCGCGGTCGTCTTCTGCGTGGGACGACGCGGCGTCGCCATGTTCGATCGTGATCGCGCCAAGCAACTCCTCGTCGTGAATCAGCGGCAGCACGATGCGCGTCGCCGCCGGCGCGTGGGACACACCGCCGTGGCCGATCTCGCGAACGGCGTCTTCCGGTCCGCGAATCCACAGGCGCGGGTGCGACAGCAGCACCTGCCGTTCGTCGCTGCCCAGCGAGCCACGCGCGCGTTGGCAATGCGGGGCACTCGAATCGGTCCACCACTGCGTCACCGACGCCTTGTCGTTTTCGTCGATGATGGCGATGGCCGCAAAATGCTGCGTGCGCGCCTGGCGGAAACCCTCCAGTGCCGTTTCGGCAATCGCGTCGACGCGTCGCTGGCGCAGCGAGGCCTCGTCGACGGCATCCATCCGGTGCAGGAGGTCCAACTGCCCGGCGAGCGCGCTCGTCATGGTATTGAATGCCGCGCCCAGCTCACCATACTCATCGCGCGACTGGATGGTGACGGGCGTGCCCAGATCACCGCCCGCCACGCGGCGAGTGGCATCACGCAGCGCTTCCAGCGGCTCGGTGCTGCGGCGAATCTGCCGATGCGCGAACGCAAAGGCACTCACGATGGCAAGCGCCACCATGAGCGCGAGCGACGTGGTCACCCCCGCCGCCGGGGCGAACGCCTGCGCCCGGTCCTGGGCCACCACCATCCGCCACTCCATGCTCGCCAGTTCGAAGCGCAGGTAGAGATCACGGTACGCCACGATCAGGCTGTCATCGCGAGCCGGCTCGTCCTGTCCCGCAACCTGGATCGCCACGTCGCGCAGGCGCGCTTCGGTGGCGGCCAGCATCGGCGCAGCGCAGTGAACGCGTTGCCATGTGCCGACGACGAAGATGCAGAGACGGGTGCGATCGGCGCCGATCAGCGCATCGAGTATCAGCCAGAGCTTCGATGGCGGTACCGTCGTGCCGACGACCTGCCCATCGGACAGGCGTCGCAATATCTGCACCGTTGCATCCCGGTCGGCGCTGTCACGCGAGGCAACGACCCGCAGCAACACGCCTCCCTCGCGCAGGTGCGATTCCTCGGCCGGATCGAACGAGCCGGGCGCGTAGTTCGAGTCCGGCGCGGCGGGGCGATCGTTGACGCTGCGGGCCGCCGTGAGCTCGGCCAGCAGCGACTGCGCCGCCGACCTGGCCGTTCGCTGCAATCGCTCGGTTGCTTCCGCCTCGAGCACCTGCCGCACGTATCGAATGCCGAACCCCGAGACGACGAGTACGGGGAGCAGCGCGGCCAGGAGAAAGTGTGTGAGCGTCTGACGCCCGACACGCGTGACGAGAAAGCCGGACTTCGGCGCGGATAGGGGCATTAATACCTCTTGGCCAGTCCGATGAACCCGCCATCGTTGGCGACCACCACGTCGTCCTGGCTCGCCTTGGCGGCCAGCGGCGCGACGCTGGCGCCATCAAGCCCCATGCTGTAGAGATCGAACTCGGAGTTGATCGGGACAAGGAACCGGTCCTTGCGTGCCCCCTGCGGTGGCGCATTGCCCCTCCTCGGTGGAAAGCGGTAGTAGACATAGGGCCTTCCCCACGGGTCGAGCCGTCCGCCCCGTCCGATGCCATCGAGTGTTTCCGGGAGCTCTTCGGCCGAGTTCAACTCGACTACCATGGCACGCAGATCGCCGATCGCGCGGGCAATCTTGGCCTGATCGATGGCCTTATTCAGCTTTGGAGTTCCCAGGCCGACGAGAATGCCGATGATCGTCATCGCGGCCAGCACCTCGATCATCGTGAAGCCGCGGCGCAACCCATGTCGTCCCGTCGACTGCCGCCGACGAGGAACGGTGAGTCGAACACTCCTCGCGCCAACGCATTGCCGTGCCGATCCGTTCATGGTCACTTCAGGTTTCGACGATCCGGCGGCGAAACTGAAATCCGAGCCATGCGCGCGCGACGGTCGCCTCACCCATCCCGCTCGGGATGGGTGAGGCGATGCGCGTGCGGAACAGGCGGGCGAAGAGGATTGCCATGGTGGGTGTCGCGTCCGGCGTCTGGTCCCGCGTGTGAGGTTCGAGGAGTGAGAGTCCCGTGAAGCCGGCCGTTACGAAACACGGACCTGCGGCCAGCCAGTCATGCCTGAAGACGCTCGCCGCACCGTTTCGCAACGGGCATGCGTGTCACGCAATGACGATGGGCTCAGCGGCGAGTCCGGAGCGACGCTGCGAACGACCGCTATGCGAACGACCGTGAGCGGATACGGAGCACGAACCCCACTGAGCCGGTGTTGTTGGGCGCCGTTGGGCTCAGGTTGCCGGTGAACGTCCACCGCACATGCGTCACGAGTCGATCGTAGTCGGCGGGTGCGCCGCCGGCGCCACTGGCGGGCGAATAGCTCCAGGACGTTCCCCCGTCGCTGGAATACGCAATGACCACCGAGAGCCCGGTGCTCCCGAGCGCTTGGGTCGCCGATCCGACCTTGAAATCGGTGTTGGCCGGAATGGGATCGGTGATCACCACACTCGTCGCGGCGGCCGTGCCCGCGAACGGTGGGAATGGAGGGCCGCAATTCCACTGGTCGCCGCGATACTCGCCTGGGGCGGCCTCTACCTGCGTGACAATCGTATCCGCCAACTGTTGCCGTTTCGTCGAGCGGCGTGAGCGGGGGGACTCGCGCGAACCAGCCGGGTGGCCCCGATCGCCGCACGGAGGTACGGGAAGCTGCCTCCCGGGCCGCAGCCGACGTCGAGCACGCGCTGCCCCTCGCGCAGGTGGAGTAGATCAACCGCGCGGGCCCGGATGGGCCGAACAAATCCGAAGTCGAAATCGGGGAACGGCCGCAGCAGCTTTACGACGATTCGGAAGTACAGCGGCGTTTCGGAGCGGTCGGCCACTCATCCTCCCGGGAGAAAGCGCTGATCGGGCGCGAATGCGTTCATCACGGACTATGTCGACCTAACGACTGCATCACTCGCAAGACCCCGTTCCAACACGGATCACCCGTCAAGCGCGTTTGCGCGAAAGATTCGCCGTGCGCGAGATAGTCAAGCGCCGGTGGATTGAAGCGTCTGACGACCCTGAGGTGTTAGAAGCTCAGGTTCTTCGGTTCTTTGACATCAGTCACATTGATGAAGAACCACGGCTGGCGCACGCGGCGCGGAAGGCCGGGTATCCGGCGGACATTAGCGGGCCACAGCGCGCGTGGTTGTTCCGCGTGAAGCAGATCGCCAACGCGCCGGACTGCGTCGAGCTACTGGCGTGGCGCGAGCCATGACCGCAACGTCAAGCCATTCCCGCTGCATCGATCACCCCATGAGGAGACCAACTGATGAGATCCCCCCGCCTGACTCGCGTCCCGACCCTGTGGAGAAGCGTGGGCCTGAGCCTCGCACTGGCCACGTCCGTCACTTCACTCGGCGCGCAGGCCGCGCCACCGGCGGCTGGTCGCGACATGGGCGGCGGCATTTGCGCCAACAATCCGTACAACTGCGCCGACGCCGTGAATCCCATTCCGTCGCCCAATACGGTGTGGATCGAAGAGATGACATGGATGGACGTGCGTGATGCGATGAAGGCCGGCAAGACGACGGTGATCATCTCGACGGGTGGTATCGAGCCCAACGGCCCCTGGATTGCACTGGGCAAGCACAACTATGTGCTGCATAAGAACTGCGAAGCGATTGCGCGCAAAATGGGCAACGCGCTGTGCGCGCCGATCGTGAAGTTCGTGCCCGAGGGCGGCGTGGAGCCGCGAAGCGGCCACATGACATCGCCAGGCACGTTAAGCATGCGTCAGAGCACGTTCAACGCGATCCTCACGGATCTGGTCATGAGTCTCAAGGCGCATGGATTCAAGCAGATGTTTCTGATTGGTGACAGCAGCGGCAACCAGAGTGGTCAGCGTTTCGTCGCTGACTCGTTGAACAAGCTGTGGGGCGCGACGCCGCTGGTCGCACACATCCAGGAGTACTACGACTACGACGGTGTCAAAGCCTTCATGAAGGACAAGGGCCTCGTGGAGGGCACGTCCGACGGATTGCACGACGATCCGGTCATTGCGCTCAACATCTTTGCCGACGATCCCATGGCGATCCGCCTGGATGAGCGGATCAAGTCCGGCAAGGCGACGATCAACGGCGTGTCGCTGGCCGACAAGAAGAAGAACGCGGCGTTGGCAAAGCAGATCATCGAGTTTCGCGCCATGACCACGGTGAACGCCATCAACACGGCGATCGCCAACAAGGGAACGCTGCCCGCGCAGCCGCGGGCGGGCCGAGGCGGCTGATGCACGCACATGCGCGCGCGTTGTGCGGGGCGGTATTGCTGCTGACGCCATTCAACACAATGCGCGCGCAGTCGGTGGACCTCACGGCTATTTCGGATCGCGTGTTTGCGGCGTGGAACAACACGCACGGTCCCGGCTGTGCGGTGGGAATCGCACGCGGTGGGCGCACGCTATTGACGCGCGGGTATGGGATGGCCGACCTGGCCAGCGAACGGCCTATCACTCCCAATACGATTCTCGAATCGGGATCGGTGGCCAAGCAGTTCACTGCGACGGCGGTGCTGTTGCTGATGCAGGATGGCAAGCTGTCGCTCGAAGACGACGCGCGGAAATACCTGCCCGAACTGCCGTTGTACGGTCGCACGATCACCGTGCGGAACCTGTTGACCCACACCAGTGGACTGCGGGAGTGGAGCAATCTGGTGCTCTGGCAGGGATGGCCGCGCGGCACACGCCTGCACACCCAGTCCGATGTGTTCGAGCTCATCACGCACCAGAAGGCGCTCAACTATCCGGTAGGAGATTTCTACTCGTACACGAATTCCGGCTTCCTGCTGTTGCGCTCGATCGTTGAGCGGGTGAGTGGTATGTCGCTGGCGCGATTCACCGCGGAGCGGATTTTCACCCCTCTGGGAATGACGCACACAAGTTGGCGCGATGACTTCACGAAGCTCGTGCCTGGACTCGCGCAGGCGTATGGCCAGCGCGCCGATGGCTGGCATATCGACATGCCGTTTGACAACATCATTGGTGCAGGCGGACTGCTGACCACCGTCGGTGATTGGCTGTTGTGGAACGAGGCGCTGACAAAGCAGACGCTGGGTGCAGCGGTCGGCGATTCGATCACCCGGCAGATGAAGCTGACCAGTGGGCAGGAGATTCAGTACGCGCTGGGGCTCACCGTCACGCGCTATCGAGGCACGCGGGAGATCGGCCACTCGGGTTCGACGGCCGGCTACAGCACATTCCTGGCGCGCTATCCTGATCAAGA
>JANLVM010000030.1:0-2401 GCA_031364015.1 Gemmatimonadaceae bacterium | reverse complement strand
GGCCCGATCCAGGAACACGGCGAAACCGACGCCGAAGAGGAGCGAGAAGAGCGGATAGAACGACCCGTCCGCGAACACATCAATGAGTTGGACGGTGAACCTCTCCGCACCCGACTTGGCTGTCGGCGCATAGTCGAGAATGTTGACGACCAGAATGCCGAAGAGGGCTAGGCCGCGAAGTACATCGAGGGCCTGCACACGCTCGCTGGGAGACACGGGGGCAACGACGCCCCGTGAAACGTCGTCGGTTGTTGCGTTGTTCATGTGACCTCTCGGGGTGCGCAGCGCGTGGAGGTTTGCGGCGATTGTCGTCGCGCACCGTTACTGGCCCGACCACGCTTGAAATAGCGTGTGTGCTTTGCGTTCCGTTCCTACTCGCCGCCGCCTAACGCGTCGCGCTTCTGCTGCGGCGCACTATCAACAATGCGGCAGGCGAGCGCAGCGAGCCAGCCGCCTCCGTGTTTTGCGCCGACAGCAGCAAGCGCCCAGTTAGGCGGCGGTCATCGTCGTTCCCGCTTGATACGCTCCCACCTTTTCGGAACAGGTCACACAGGCACCGGCGCCTCCAGTTGAGTGCCGGCGACGACGGCGACGGAATACTCAAGTACGCCATTCCGCTTGGTCGCGATGTCGAGCATCCAGTAAGGTGCCGTGGGGAAGTCTTTGCGCTTCTGCCTTCCCTTGAGCATCCACTTCACGCGCTGCGACGCTTCCGCATAGACATGCAAATGTCGAACTCGCCCCGACGAGTTCTCGCAGGCGGGACGCCGGCCTCAAACTCAATCCGGGATGAACGGGCCCGCGAGCCAACGAAACGCATTGAGCACGAACTGTTGGTTTTGTCTCGCAACCGGCGCATTCATTCCCATTTGCGTCCGCCTCGGTCCGGAAACCTGAGCCGAGAGCATCCCCGCCTCGCCGAGCACGAGTACCCGTCCCTTGCCGAAGGTCAAAGCGGCACCCTGAAACCAACCCTCCATTGGGCGAGTCGGAACCCACGGCTGAGGAAAGCGCCACGCAGTGTCGGGATAATAGGAGATGACGCCGCGCCCCAAGGTCATAACACCGCGCACGCTCGGGTCCGACGTGCGGAAGCCCTGGCCATCGAACGTGGCGATCGAGTCCACGCGGTCCGCCGCGCCGCGACCGTCCGTAATCGGATGGCCCGCGAGTGAACCATCGCTGCGACGGAACACGATGGGGTCCCACGTCAAGGTGTCGACCGCGAAACCGTTTGTGAATGCCACACCGAAGCGGCGCGCCAAGTCTTCTGCTGCGCCGGGAAAGGGCATGTGGTCGGCGGCGAGAAGCAGTGCGCCGCCGGCAGCGACCCATTCGGCGATCGCCCTCTCCTCTGTGGAGTCAAACGCGGACGGCGTTGGTAGGATCCAATGGTCCACGTTGACGGACGCTAGCGCATTGATGATCACGAGAATCTTCCCGCGATCGAGCGCAGCATGGGTGAACGGCCTCTCGAGCGCTTCCAGACGATAGCCGTCGGCCAGAAGAAGATCGGCGAGAGGGCGGTACTGTCCGGTCACAGTCTTCGCGTTGTTGTGCGCTTCGTCAACTAGCACGAGCGGTCCGGCGCCGCGCGCATACGTCGGCGCAATTACGCGAGCGTGAAACGCGGAATCCACTCGCTGCTGTGCGCCGGCCACACTGGCCAATGCACATAGTAAGAGCCCTCGGAGAACACTGATCATGGATATTCTGTGGCGCCGCAGCGAGTGCCCTGCGGCATTGAGGTTCATGGGAACTCCGTTGTCCGCCTAACGCCAGCTTCTGCAGCGGGCGCTCCAGCAAGATGCGCGCGCAGCGCGCTTCCGAAAACGCCCGTCGGCAGCAAGCATCGTTGAACTCAATCCGCCTCCGGCGGATAGCACGACGGTTCCGGTGTTTGTTGTCGGTTGAGCTCGATTGAGCAATGGTGCGACGCGCGGTCTGATCCCCTCTCACCCTGTTCCGAGAGGATCCCATGACATCGCTCCGCCAACGCCTGACGCAGGACCTCCAGCTCCGCGGCTACTCCGACCGCACGGTCGAAGCGTACGTCCGCGCCGTGGCCCAACTCGCGAAGTTCTATCATGCGTCTCCGGACCGGCTCTGTGAAGAGCAGGTTCGCCAGTATCTGCTCCACCTGAGTACCGTGCAGAAGGTCGCACGCGGCACGCGCACGATTGCCCTCTGCGGGATCAAGTTCTTTTATCAGCAGACGCTCAAGCAGCCGTGGTCGGTGCTCGAGGTCGCGCGCCCCAACCGCACGAAGAAACTCCCCGTCGTGTTGAGCCGCGACGAAGTGTGGCGGATCCTCGACGCCGTGCGCATCGACGCGTACCGCGTTTGCCTCACTACGATCTACGCAGGCGGACTTCGCCTCATGGAAGGCCTTGGTCTGCAA